>NZ_JBHSQK010000030.1:0-43181 GCF_042658055.1 Pseudonocardia lutea | reverse complement strand
CGCTGCGGGCGCTGCGGGCGGGCGCGCCGCGGGTGCGGCGGCCCGGGCCGGCGCCGACGGCGTGGCGGGTCGCGTCGCGGTGGTGACCGACTCGACCGCCGACCTGCCGTCCGCCCTGGCCGGCGGGGTCCGCGTCGTCCCGCTGGAGGTGCGCCTCGGCGACCGGGTGGTGCGCGACGGCGTCGACATCGGGCCCGGCGAGCTCAGCGCGGCGATCGCCGACCGCCGGCTCGACGTCCAGACCTCGCGGCCCACGCCCGAGGCGTTCGCCGAGACCTACCGGGAGCTGCTCGCCGCGGGGGCGTCCGCGGTGGTGTCCGTGCACCTGTCGCGCGAGCTCTCGGGGACCTGGGAGGCGGCCCGCCTCGCGGCCGCGCAGGTCGACCCGGACCGGGTCCGGGTCGTCGACTCCCGGGCGATGGGCATGGGCCTGGGGTTCGCGGTCCTCGCCGCCGACCGCGCCGCCGCGGAGGGCGCGGATCCCGCGGAGGTCGAGGCCGCCGCGGCGGCCGTGGCCAGGCGCTGCCGCGTGATCTTCTGCGTCGACAGCCTCGACCGGCTCCGGCGCGGCGGCCGGATCGGCGCGGCTGCGGCGGTGCTGGGGACGGTCCTGGCCGTCAAGCCGCTCCTGCACCTGGTCGACGGGCGGATCACCGCACTGGAGAAGGTGCGCACCTCGGCCCGCGCGACCCAGCGGCTGGTGGAACACGCGATCACCGCCGCCGGCGACGAGGCCGACCTCGCGGTGCACCACCTCGGCGTTCCCGAGCGGGCGGACGAGCTGGCGGACCGCCTCGCCGAACGGCTCCCCGGGTCACCCCGCCCGGTGGTCTCCGAGATCAGCGCGGTCATCGGCGCCCACGTGGGTAACGGGGCGCTGGGGGTCGTGGTCGTGCCGCGGGGGTAGCGGCGCCCCGGGACCGCGGGGCGGCGCCCTCGCTCGGCTCCCCGGTGTCCGAGCGAGGCCGCGCAGCAGGAGGAGCACCGGCGACCCTCGACCCCGACGGAGCCCCCGCTCATCCTGCCCGGCAGCACCGACGGATCCGGTCGATGTCGGCCGCGGCGGGCCGCGCTGTCCCCACCCCGGCCCGTCCGTCCACAGGCGACGTGCTCGTCCGGGACGCGGGCGTCGGCGGCCCTAGCGTCGCGGGGGTGGCACGGAGCTCCCCTCACACCCGGTCCGCGGCGCGGCTGTCCGCGCTGCTCGGGACACCCGTGGGCCGCCCGTACCACGCGGGCGGGGCGACGGACGACGGGATCCCCGCCGCCCGCCCGCCGGCCGCGATCGGCGCCCGCACACCGCTCCCGACGGTCTTCCGGCCGGCGGTGCCGCCGGGCACGAGGGGCCTCGTCGACGATCCGCCGACGCTCCCCCTACCCGTACCCGCGCGTGCCGCCCGGACCGAGCGGCCGCACCCGAGCGACGCCCCCGGCAACCCGCACTTCGCCGCCGTGCTCGCCGAGAGCGAACCGTGCGCCGCGGACGACCACTCCGCACCCGCCGACGAGCAGCCCGACGAGCAGCCACCCGGCCGCACGCCGGGCACCCGTCCGAGCCGACTCACCCGGGTCGCCGCGCGGTGGGTCCCGGCGGCCTGGCGGGGCGCCCGGCTCGATCCCGGTCGTGCCGGTGCGCTCGCCCTGGTCCTGGTCGCCGCGGTGGCCGCCGTCGTTGCGGCCGTCGGCGTCTGGAGTGCCCGCCCCCGCGCGGAGCAGGTGCCGCCGGTGCTGCCCACGGTCGCGCTGCACGGCGCAGCCGAACCGGGCGCCCCCACCAGCACCGCGGCGGCGCCACCCGCCGCTCACGCCGACCTCGTCGTCAGCGTCTCCGGAAAGGTGCGCGAGCCCGGACTGGTCCGTGTCCCGGACGGCTCCCGCGTCGCCGACGTCCTCGACGCCGCCGGCGGCGCCCTGCCCGGGACCGACCTCGCCGGCCTCAACCTGGCGCGCCGCGTGGCCGACGGGGAGCAGGTGGCGGTCGGCGTCCCGTCCGCGGCCGACGCCGGCGGTGCACCGTCCGGGCCCGCCCCGGCGGGAGGCGGGTCCGGCGGCGCAGCCCCGGGCGGGAAGGTCGACCTCAACCGGGCGACGCTCGAGCAGCTCGACGGGCTCCCCGGCGTCGGCCCCGTCACGGCCCAGCGCATCCTCGACTGGCGCACCCGCAACGGCCGGTTCGCGCGGGTCGACCAGCTCCGCGAGGTGGAGGGCATCGGCGAGCGCCGCTTCACCCAGCTCCGGGAGCTGGTGACGGTATGAGGACGCGCGAGGACCGCCGCGCGATCGCCGAGGAACCCCGGGCCCGGCCGGATCTGCGCCTGGTCCCCGCGGCCCTCGCCGCCTGGGCGGCCGTGCTCTGCGCGGTGCTCGGCGGCCCGCTCGCGGCCCTCGCCGCGTGCACCCTCGCCCTCGTCACCCTGGTCGCCACCGGGCGCCGCCGGCGAGCCGGCCGCGCCCGGTTGGCGCTGCTGGCCGCGTCGGGGTGCGCCCTGGCGGTGGGCCTGCCGGCCGGGCTCCATGCCCTCCAGATCCACGACCATCCGCTGCGGGCCGCCGCCGAGCACGGATCGGCCGCGGTCCTGCGCGTCACGCTGACGGACGATCCACGGCCCCTGCGCGGCCCCGCCTACGGCACGGACTTCGGGGCCGACCGGATGCTGGTCGAGGCCGAGCTGGAGACCGCGACGGTCGGCGCGGGGGAGTGGCGGTCCGGCGGCCGCGTGGTGCTGCTGGCACCGGCGGAGGGCTGGAGCGGGCTGCTCCCCGGGCAGTCGGCCACCGCCGAGGGCCTGCTGCTGCCGGCCCAGCGCGCCGACCTCACCCTCGCGGTCCTCCGGACACGCGGTGCCCCGGCCGCGGTCACCGCGCCGCCCTGGTGGCAGACCGCCGCCGGGGCGCTGCGGGAGGGCCTGCGGCGGGCGACCGACGTGCTGCCGGAGGCCCCCGCGGGGCTGCTGCCCGGCCTCGCGGTCGGCGACACCCGCGGGCAGACGGGCGAGGTGGAGGAGGACTTCCGGGCCGCCGGGCTCACGCACCTCACCGCGGTCTCCGGCGCGAACCTCGCCATCGTGGGCGGCGCCGTGCTCGGCCTCCTCCGCCTGGTCCGCGCGGACCCGCGCCTCTCCGCGGTGCTGGCCGGGGCCGCCGTCGTCGGGTTCGTGGTGCTCGCCCGGCCGTCGCCCAGCGTCGTGCGGGCCGCGGTGATGGGCGGGATCGTGCTGCTGGCGCTCGCCCTCGGCCGAGGTCGTTCGGCGGTGCCGGCCGTGGCGGCGGCGGTGCTGGTGCTGCTCGTGGTCGACCCGGCGCTCGCGGTCGACGTCGGCTTCGCCCTGTCCGTCCTCGCGACCGCCGCACTCGTGCTGGTGGCACCCGGCTGGGCGGCCGCGCTGCAGCGGCGCGGCGTGCCGCAGGGTGCCGCCGAGATGCTCGCGGTGCCGGCGGCGGCCTGCGTGGCGACCGCTCCGGTGATCGCCGGGCTCAGCGGGGGGTTGAGCCTGGTCACGGTCCTGGCGAACCTGCTGGTGGTGCCGGCGGTCGCCCCGGCCACGGTCCTCGGGGTGCTCGCCGCCCTGGTCTCACCGCTCTCGCCCGCCGCCGCGACCGCGTGCGCGTGGCTCGCCGGTCCCGCCGTCGCGTGGCTCGTCCTGGTGGCCGATCGCGCCGCCGCGGTCCCCGGCGCCGTGCTGCCCTGGCCCGCCGGGGTGCGCGGGGCGCTGCTCCTCACGGGTGTGCTCCTCGTGCTGGTGGTGCTGGTCCGCTTCCGCCGCTCCCGGCTCGTCGTCCTGGCCGTCGTGATCGGGTTGGCGCTGGTCCTGGTGCCGACCCGGGTGATCCGGCCCGGCTGGCCGCCTCCGGACTGGGTCGTGGTCGCCTGCGACGTCGGTCAGGGCGACGCCCTGGTCCTGGCCACCGGCGTGCCGGGGCAGGCGGTCCTCGTCGACGCGGGCCCGGACGACGGGCCGACGGACGCCTGCCTGCGGCGCCTCGGCGTCGACGCGCTGGCGCTCGTCGTCGTCACCCACCTGCACGCCGACCACATGGGCGGGCTGGCGGGAGCGCTGCGAGGCCGGGCGGCGGGCGGGGTCGCGCTGGGTCCGGCCCAGGAGCCGGCCGGCGCGCTGCACCGGATCGCACGGCAGGCCGGGGAGGCCGGTGCGCCCGTGCTGGAACTGACCGCGGGCCGGCGCCTCACCTGGCCCGCCCTCACGCTCGACGTCCTGGCCCCCGCCCGGGCGCCGGAGTACGTCGACGGGGAGGACGGCACGGCCGTCAACAACACGTCGGTCGTGCTCCGCGCGACCACCCCGGCAGGGCGGATCCTGCTGACCGGCGACGTCGAGCTCGACGCCCAGGCCGAGCTCCTGCACGGCGGCGCGGACCTGCGGGCGGAGGTGCTCAAGGTGCCGCACCACGGCTCCCGCGCCACGAGCCCGGAGTTCCTGCGGGCCGTCGCGCCGCGGGTCGCGCTGGTCAGCGTGGGCGCGGGCAACTCCTACCGGCACCCGAACCCGGGGCTGCTCGACCTGCTGACGGCGTCGGGGGCCGTCGTGCGGCGCACGGACCTCTCCGGCGACGTGGCCTTCACCCGTGCCGACGAGCTGGTCGCGCGCGGGGACCCGCTCCCGGCCCCGCGCCGCTCCCGGGCGGGCCGCCGTGCGCGTCGCCGGGTCCCGAGGACGACGGCGGGCCCGGAGGAACACGTCCCCCGGGCCCGGCCTTCGTCGTGGCGCGCCGGCTCAGCGCCCCTCGAGCGCCTCGCGGACGGCCTTGCTGGTCGCCGGCACCGTCGCGGTCGGACGGGCGTGGGCGGACACGGCGTCGAGCGTCTTGAGGCCGTCGCCGGTGATCAGCAGGACGGTCTCGGCGTCCGGGTCGATCCTGCCGGCCTCGATCAGCTTCTTCGCGGTCGCGACGGTGACACCGCCCGCGGTCTCGGCGAACACGCCCTCGGTGCGGGCGAGCAGCCGGATGCCCTCGACGACCTCCTCGTCCGTGACGTGCCCGACGGCGCCACCGGTGCGGCGCACGGAGTCGAGGACGTACGGGCCGTCGGCCGGGTTGCCGATCGCCAGCGAGCGGGCGATGGTGTCCGGCCGGACGGGCTGGATGACGTCGTGGCCCTGCTCGAAGGCCGAGGCGACGGGCGAGCAGCCGGTCGCCTGGGCGCCGAAGATCGTGTAGGGCTTCTCCTCGACCAGGCCGAGCCGGACGAACTCGCCGAACCCCTTGTCGACCTTGGTGAGCTGCGAGCCGGAGGCGACGGGGACGACGATCTGGTCGGGCAGGCGCCAGCCGAGCTGCTCGGCGACCTCGTAGCCCAGGGTCTTGGAGCCCTCGGCGTAGTAGGGGCGGACGTTCACGTTCACGAACGCCCACTCCTCGTGCTCCGCGGCGAGCTCGGTGGCGAGCCGGTTCACGTCGTCGTAGTTGCCGTCGACGGCGAGGAGGGTGCCGCCGTAGACCGCCGTCGTGGTGATCTTGGCCTGCTCCAGCGAGGAGGGGATCAGCACGACCGAGTCCCAGCCGGCCCGGGCGGCCGCCGCGGCCACGGCGTTGGCCAGGTTGCCGGTGGAGGGGCAGCAGAGCACGGAGAAGCCCAGCTCACGGGCCGCGGCCAGGGCGACGGCGACGACCCGGTCCTTGAAGGAGTGCGTGGGGTTGCCGGTGTCGTCCTTCACCCACAGCTTGCGGAGCCCGAGCTCCGCGGCGAGCCGGTCCGCCTGGATGAGCCGGGTGAAGCCGGGCTCGGTGTTCGGGAAGGCCTGCACGTTCGCCGGGACCGGGAGGAGGTCCTTGTAGCGCCAGATCGACTTGGGGCCGGCCTCGATGGACTCCCGCGTGACCTTCGGGAAGTCGTAGGCGATCTCGAGCGGGCCGAAGCACTGCGGACACGCGAACTCCGCGGCGAGCGGCGTCCGGTGGCCGCACTCGCGACAGGAGAGCGCAACGGCGGAGCCGAGGTCGAAGGTGGTGCCGGCAGGCGTGTCTGCAGTGAGAGTCATCAGATCTCCTCATCTGTCCCGCTGGCGCGGGCCGGAATTGGCACCTGGTCCGTCGACGTGCAGGCACCGCGGGGTGCACTGCGCGGATCGTCGTTCGACGCCGGTTGCCGGGGCTTCGTCGGGCCGTTCCCTCTGCCCCTCTGGATGAGCCATATGCGGTTGTGCCGTGCCGGCCCCGTGCGCGGAGCGAGCGCGACGCCCGGATCGATCCGGACGCCCTGCACGGTACGGCACGCGGGGCGCCCGGATCCAGCCGGCCGTCGGATGTGGGAGGCGTGTCACGGATCGTCGGTGTCGTGCGCGACGATGGCGCCCGGGCCCGGGCCGCCCGGGCCCCGGTGCACCACGACCCCGCGCGCCGCCCCCCGCGACGCGTGCGAGAGGAGTTCGGCCCATGCCGGCCACGAAGCCGCCCGCCCCCGTGCAGCTCGTCGTGGGCGAGGAGGAGCTGCTGGTCGAGCGCGCCGTGAGCGAGATCCTCCGCGCCGCCCGCGCGGTCGACCCCGAGACCGACATCCGCCGGTTCCGCCCCGCCGAGCTCACCCCCGGCGAGCTGGTCGGGCACCTGAGCCCCTCGCTGTTCGCGGAGGGCCGGATCGTGGTGATCCAGGGGGCGCACGAGGCGGGCAAGGACCTCGCCGCGGCGATCCTGGCGTACGCGGCGGAGCCGGCCGACGGCATCGTGCTGGTCGCCGTGCACGCGGGCGGGGCCCGCGGCAAGCAGCTGGCGGACGACCTGCGCAGGGCCGGCGCGGCCGTGACCAAGTGCGACCGGCTCACCCGTCCCGAGGAGCGCGCCGAGTTCGTGCGGGCCGAGGTGCGGCGGGCCGGCGGCACGATCACCGCCGAGGCCGTGAGCGTGCTGCTCGAGGCGGTCGGCTCGGACCTGCGGGAACTGGCGTCGGCCACGAACCAGTTGGTCTCCGACACCGGCGGGCAGGTCGACGGCCAGGCCGTGCGCCGGTACCACCGCGGCCGCGCCGAGTCGTCGGGCTTCGCGGTGGCGGACAAGGCCGTCGCCGGGGACCGGGCGGGCGCGCTGGAGGCGTTGCGCTGGGCGCTGGTGCTGGGCGTCGCGCCGGTGCTGGTCGCCGACGCCCTGGCCGACGCGGTGCGCACGCTGGCCAAGGTCGGCGCGGCCGGTCGCGGCGACCCGAACCGCCTGGCGGGCAGCCTCGGCATGCCGCCCTGGAAGATCCGCAAGGCGCAGGGGCAGGTGCGGGCGTGGCGGCCCGCCGGCCTCGCGACGGCGATCGCGGCGACCGCGCAGGTCAACGCGGACGTCAAGGGAGCGGCCGCGGACCCCGCCTACGCCCTGGAACGCGCCGTCCTCGCGGTCGTCGAAGCCCGCGGCACCGGCTGACTCGCCGCGGCCGACCCCGACGCCGCCCGAGAACGCGTCGACGGCCCTGCCCCACGGGAAAGGGCAGCGCCGTCGACGGGAGCGCTCGACCGGGTCCGGTGGACGCCGGGAGCACGCGGGCGCGCCGGGCGCGCCCGCGGGATCAGGCGCCGATCTTGGCGACGCGCCGGGCGAGGGCCGACTTGCGGTTCGCGGCCTGGTTCTTGTGGATCACGCCCTTGCCGGCGGCCTTGTCCAGGGCGCGGGCGGCGGCGCGCTGCAGCTCGACGGCCTTCTCGGTCTCGCCGGCCTCGGCGGCCTCGCGGAACTTGCGGATCGCGGTCTTGACCGACGACTTGACCGACTTGTTGCGCTGACGGCGCTTCTCGTTGGTCTTGACCCGCTTGATCTGGGACTTGATGTTCGCCACGCTGGTGTGCCTCGAGTCTTCCTGGTGCTGGTACGTATCGGGGGGCTCAGGCGACCCCGACCGGTTCTCCACCGATGCGAGCGAGCACGCCGAGCACTCGGTCGTCCATGCTACAACCCGGCGCGGACGGCCCTGCACGGGCCCGCGCTCCGCGGGCCACGGAACCGGGATCGCACGGCGCGCGCCCCCACGACCGCCCCAAGACCGCCTCCACGCCGGTCCGGCGACCACGGCCCGCACGCCGCGAACGCGGCCACCCCGCGTGACCGTCTCGTAACGCGGACGTAGCACCGTCCCGTTGGCCCCGGCCAGGGGAAACGGTCAAGATGACCCCGTGAGCCGCGCAGTGGACCGCAGACCCGCAGGAGAGCCGGCACAGGACGACGGGGCCGCGACCACCGGCCCGACCAGCCACGCAGCCACCGGTGCGGCCACCCGGACGACCACCGACGCGAGGACCGACACGGCCGCCGCCACGGCCGCCAGGAACCGGACCGGCGCCACCAGGGCGTCCGGCACCAACGGGTCGGCCATCCCCGCCGCCACGGGCCGTGCCCGCGGCTCGGCCCTGTTCGACGGCTATCTGGAGCCCGGCCGTCCCAACCCGGACGCGTTCGACGAGATGTTCAACGCCGACGGCAGCGTCCGCGCGCCCTACCGGCACCTGCACGACGCGATCGCCCCCACCGCCGCCGCGGACCTGGCCGCCCGCGCGGAGGCGCTCGACCGGGCCTACATGGACCAGGGCATCACGTTCAGCCTGTCCGGCAAGGAACGCCCGTTCCCGCTGGACATCGTGCCGCGGGTGATCGGCGCGAGCGAGTGGAGCCGGCTGCAGCGCGGGATCGTGCAGCGGGTGAAGGCGCTGGAGGCCTTCCTCGCGGACGTCTACAACGACGCGCAGATCGTCCGCGACGGCGTGCTGCCGCGCCGGCTGATCACCAGCTGCGAGCACTTCAAGCGTGCGGCGCACCTGCTCAACCCGCCCAACGGCGTGCGCATCCACGTCGCCGGCATCGACCTGGTCCGCGACCAGGAGGGCACGTTCCGGGTGCTGGAGGACAACCTCCGCAACCCCTCCGGGGTCTCGTACGTGATGGAGAACCGCCGCACCATGGCGCGGGTCTTCCCCGACCTGTTCACCCGCCAGCGGGTGCGTGCGGTGGCCGACTACTCGACCCACCTGCTCCACGCCCTGCGCGCGGCCGCGGCGCCCAACGTCGCCGACCCGACGGTCGTCGTGCTGACCCCGGGCGTCTACAACTCCGCCTACTTCGAGCACTCGCTGCTGGCCCGGCAGATGGGCGTCGAGCTCGTCGAGGGCCGGGACCTGTTCTGCCGCGACAACGTCGTCTACATGCGCACGACCGAGGGCGAGCAGCAGGTCGACGTCGTGTACCGCCGGATCGACGACGACTTCCTCGACCCCCTGCAGTTCACGCCGACGAGCGTGCTGGGCGTCGCGGGGATCATGAACGCCGCCCGCGCGGGCAACGTCGTGATCGCCAACGCGGTGGGCAACGGGGTGGGCGACGACAAGCTCGTCTACACCTACGTCCCGCAGATGATCAAGTACTACCTCGACGAGAAGCCGGTCATCCCGAACGTCGCGACCTTCCGCTGCTGGCTGGACGAGGAGCGCGGGCACGTCCTCGACCGGCTCGACGAGCTGGTGCTCAAGCCGGTCGAGGGCTCGGGCGGGTACGGCATCCTGTTCGGCCCGGACGCCACGGCCAAGGAGCTGCAGAAGGCGCGCAGGGCGATCCGCGACGACCCGCGCGGCTGGATCGCCCAGCCCGTCGTCCAGCTGTCCACCGTGCCGACCAAGGTCGACGACCGGCTCGTGCCCCGGCACGTCGACCTGCGGCCCTTCGCGGTCAACGACGGCGAGGAGGTCTTCGTGCTGCCCGGCGGCCTGACCCGGGTGGCCCTGCCGAAGGGCAGCCTGGTGGTCAACTCCAGCCAGGGCGGCGGCTCGAAGGACACCTGGGTGCTGGCGGCGAGCCGGTCGAGCGAGGCCGAGCGGGAGCTGGGGGAGCGGGGGATCGCCGCCACGGCGCCCACCCGCGGCCCGGCCACCGAGCAGGGGCCCGAACCGGGCCTCGACCAGCAGCAACAGCAGCAGCAACAGCAGCAGCAACAACAACAGCAGCAACAACAGGGCCGGCAGGTGCAGGAGCTCGGCGGGATGCGCCGGGAACAGGTGCCGGGGCGGACGGAGGGACGGGGCTGATGCTCGCCCGCAACGCCGAGTCGCTCTACTGGATCGGCCGCTACGTCGAGCGCGCCGACGACACCGCGCGGATCCTCGACGTCTCGGTCCACCAGCTGCTCGAGGACGCCACGCTCGACGTCGACGTGGTCGCCCGCCGGCTGCTCGGCGTGATGGGCGTCGACCCCGGCACGGACGAGCCGCTCGACGCCTTCTCCCTCACCGAGGTCCTCGGCTACGCCACCGACGTCCCCGGCTCCATCGTCTCCTCGATCTCCAGCGCCCGGGAGAACGCCCGCGGCGCGCGCGAGGTCGTGTCGTCGGAGATGTTCGAGTGCCTCAACGCCACCTGGAACGCGCTGCCCGAGCGGCAGCGGTACGCACGCTGGGTGGGGCCGCACGCCTTCTTCAGCTACATCGAGGACCGGGCGGCGATGTTCTCCGGGCTCGCCGCCTCGACGATGAGCCGGGACGACTCGTGGCGCTTCTACCTGCTCGGCCGCTCGGTGGAGCGGGTCGACATGGTGGTGCGGCTGCTGCTCTCCCGGGTCTCGGACCGGATGAGCTCGCCGGGCTGGCTGTCCGTACTGCGCTCGGCCGGCGCGCAGGACACGTACCTGCGCACCTACCGCGGCGCCGTGGACGCGGTGCGGGTGGCGCAGTTCATGCTGATGGACCGGCTGTTCCCGCGGTCGGTCTTCTCCTCGCTGCGTGAGGCGGAGACCTGCCTGCAGCAGCTGGACCAGCAGCCGACGGCCCGGGTCGGCGCCAAGGCCGAGGCGCTGCGGCTGCTCGGCCGGGCGCGCAGCGAGCTGGAGTTCCTCCGCCCCGAGGAGCTGATCGACGACCTGCCCGCCCAGCTGCTCTCCCTGCAGGAGACGATCCAGAAGGTCGGCGAGGCCGTCTCGCTGCAGTTCTTCCACGCCGCCCCCTGGGTCGCGTGGACCGCGCCGGAGGTGGTCTGACGATGGGCTGGCGCATCCGCGTGGTGCACGAGACGGGCTACAAGTACAGCTCGCCGGTGCACGAGACCTACAACGAGGTGCGGCTGACCCCGCGCAGCGACACCCACCAGAACGTGATCGTCAGCCGCGTCGAGACGGTGCCCGCGACCCGCGCGTACCGCTACGAGGACTACTGGGGCACCCAGGTCACCGCGTTCGACCTGCACGCGCCGCACACGGAGCTGGTGGTCACCGGCACCTCGGTGGTGGAGACCGGGGACGAGGCCGCGCCGGTCCGCGGGGCGAGCTGGGAGGACCTGGCGTCGGAGGCCGTCCGCGACCGGTACACCGAGATGCTCGAGTTCACCGAGTACGTCGGGCGCGACGCCGAGCTGGCCGGGATCGCGAAGGGGCTCAAGCGCGGCAGGGACCCGGTCGACGCCGTGCTCGCCGCCTGCGGGAAGGTCCGCGACGCCATGACCTACCAGGCCGGGACGACGGGCGTGCACACCTCGGCCACCGAGGCCTGGCAGGCGGGCAAGGGGGTCTGTCAGGACTACGCGCACCTCACCCTGGTCCTGTTGCGCGAGATGGGGATCCCGGCCCGGTACGTGTCGGGGTACCTGCTGCCGCGGCAGGAGGTCGCGGTGGGCGAGACGGTGTCCGGGCAGTCGCACGCGTGGATCGAGGCCCGCACCGGCGGCTGGTGGGGCTTCGACCCGACCAACGGCATCCCGATCGGGCACCGGCACGTGTGGGTCGCCGTCGGCCGCGACTACGCCGACGTCTCCCCGCTCAAGGGCATCTACTCCGGCGGGTCCGCCGAGACGCTCGACGTCTCGGTGCACATGACCCGTCTGGCCTGAGACGCACGACCGGCACTCTCGCTCCCCGGAGAGCAGCGAGAGTGCCGGTCGCCGTGGGCTCAGGCGGCCGCGGCGGCCTGCTCGACCTGCTTCTTCCCGCCCACGAGCAGCGAGATCGGCACGGCGACCGTCGCGATCACGGCGGCGCAGAGGAAGGCCGCCCGCGCGCCGGGGACGTCGGCCGCCACGCCCGGGGTGGCCGCGAACACGACCATGAGCGTGACGAACAGCGCCGTGCCGGCGGCGCCCGCGACCTGCTGCAGCGTCGCGAGGATCGCGCTGCCGTGCGAGTCGAGCTCGCCGGGCAGGCGGCCCAGCGCGTCCGTCATGAGCGGGGTGAACATGAAGGACAGCCCGATCACCAGCAGGACGTGCAGCCCGATCAGCATCCCGACCGGGGTCCCGGCACCGATCGTCGTGAAGCCCCACAGCGACAGCGCCAGCACCGCGGTGCCGGGGATGACGAGCGGGCGGGCGCCGAGGCGGTCGTAGAGCCGGCCGACGAACGGGCCGAGCAGACCCATCACCAGGCCGCCGGGCAGCACCGCGAGCCCGGTGACGAACGCCGAGACCTGCAGCACGTCCTGCAGGTACAGCGGCAGCAGGATCAGCACGCCGAACAGCGCCATCATGCCGAGCACGACCAGCACCAGGGACACCACGAACGGCCGGAAGCCGAGCGGGCGCAGGTCGAGCAGGGCGCGCCCCTCGCGCTGCAGCCGCCGCTGCCGGACCACGAAGACGGCGAGCGCGACCAGACCGATCAGCGTGGGCGCCCACGGCGGCAGCAGCGCCTCGCCGCGCGCGGACTCGCCGATGCTGGACAGCCCGAACACCAGCCCGCCGAAGGCCAGCGCCGACAGCACCACCGACGGCCAGTCCAGCGGGATGTCGCGGGTCTCGCCGGTCAGCCGCAGCCAGGTCGCGCCCGCGCCCAGCGCGAGCAGCGCGATCGGCAGGATCACGAGGAACATCCAGCGCCAGCCCAGGGTGGACAGGATCAGGCCGGAGATCGTCGGGCCGATCGCGGGGGCGACGGCGATGACCACCGTGATCGTGCCCATGGTCGCGCCGCGGCGCTCGGCCGGGACGAGCCGGATCACCGTCGTCATCAGCAACGGCACCATCACCGCGGTGCCGAGCGCCTGCACGACGCGCCCGGTCATCAGCACGGCGAAGCCCGGCGCGAGCGCCGAGATCAGCGTGCCCAGGCTGAACAGCGACATCGACACGAGGTAGACCGTGCGCGGGGTGAGCCGCTGCAGCAGGAAACCGGTGATCGGGATGACCACCGACATCGTGAGCAGGAAGCCGGAGGTCAGCCACTGGGCCGTGCCGACACTGATGTCGAGGTCGGTGACCAGGACGGGGAGCGCGACGCTCATGATCGTCTCGTTGAGGATCATGACGAAGGCGGAGCCGACCAGCAGCCAGACGACCGTCGACGCCGACCGGGGCGCCTCGACGGGACTGGGGGGTGCGTCGGGCGCGGTCATGCGGGGGTTCTCCGATCGGGGGACTCGTACGCGGATCTCACGTACGGACAGACGCTATCCGGACGCGAAGGTCATCGGCCACGCGTTTCCCGGTCCGCGAACGGTCACACGTCCGACGGCTCGGAACCGTCGGCGGCTGCTCGTAGGGTGCCCGCATGACCGTCGTCCTGGTGCACGGCAACCCCGAGACCCCCGCGGTGTGGGACCTGCTCGTCCCGCACCTGGCCCGCGGCCCCGTCGTCCGGCTCGCGCCGCCCGGGTTCGGCGCGCCCGTGCCCCCGGGGTTCGGCGGGACCGTGCTCGAGTACCGGGACTGGCTCGTCGGCGAGCTGGAGCGGATCGTCGCCGAGGAGGGCCCGGTCGATCTCGTGGGACACGACTGGGGCGGCGGGCACGTCGTGAACGTGGCGACGGCCCGGCCGGACCTGCTGCGCAGCTGGGTGTCGGACGTCGTCGGCATCTTCGACCGGGACTACGTGTGGCACGAGCTGGCGCAGGCGTGGCAGCAGCCGGGCGTCGGCGAGGAGGCGGTGGCGCGGATGCTGGCCGCCGGCCCGGTCGCGAACGCGGAACGGCTGACCGGGCTCGGCATGGACGCGCGGGTGGCCGAGCGGATCACCGCGGCGTTCGACGAGACGATGGCCGACTCGATCCTGCGGCTCTACCGGTCGGCGGCGCAACCGGTCATGGCGGAGCTGGGCGCGGACCTGGAGGAGGCCGCCGCACGTCCCGGGCTCGCGCTGATGCCGAGCGAGGACCACATGGTCGGCACGGAGGAGCAGCGGCACCGGGCCGCCGCCCGCGCCGGCGCGCGCGTCGAGGTGCTCGAGGGACTCGGGCACTGGTGGATGGCGCAGGACCCCGAGCGCGGCGCGGCCGTGCTCGACCGGTTCTGGGCGGCGGTGTGAGCCCGAGCGCCTACCCCGGCAGCAGGGCGAGCGCCGCGTCGAGCACCTCGGGGACCTCCACCCCGGCCAGCACCGTGGCGTCGTGCCCGCAGGTCCGGCCGAGGTAGGGGTCGCCGCAGACCGCGCAGCGGCTCTCCCAGTCGACGACGACCCGGTGCCGGGCGCGGAACAGCGGGCTGACGTCGACGAGGTTGGCCCGGGTGAACACGCCGACGGTCGGGGTGCCGACCGCCTCCGCGATGTGCCGCGGTCCCGAGTCGTTGCCCACCAGCAGGTCCGCCCGCTCGGCCACGCCCACCAGCCCGTTGAGGTCGAGCGCCCCGACGAGGTCGAGGACCGGCGCGTCGCCCAGTCCCGCCCGGACCCGCTCGGCGAGCTCCAGGTCGCCCTTCCCGCCGACGACCGCGACGCAGGCGCCGCGCCGTTCGGCCAGCGCCCGGCCGACCTGCCCGAGCCGCTCGGGCGGCCACTGCCTGCTGACGTCCGTGGCGCCCGGGTGCAGCACCACGAGCGGGCCGTGCCGCGGCGGGAGGGCGGCGTCGGCCGCGGCGCGGTCGGCGTCCGTCACGGTGAGCCGGGGCCGGAGCGTGACCGGGCGCGCCCCCACGAGGTCGACGACCTCGTGCCAGCGCATCACGTCGTGCTGGAAGGACGTCCACGGGATCGTCCGGGTCAGGGCCGGCGCGTCCGCCGCGCGGCTGCCCGCGGTCACCCGGGCGCCGAAGCGCAGCAGGAGCGGGTTGGCGTTGGCGCCCCCGCCGTGCAGCTGGACGGCGAGGTCGAGCTCCCGCGCCCGCATCGCGGCACAGAACTCCTCGACGACCTCGGGCGGGTCGTCCGGCGGCCCGCCGACCTCGCCGCGGACCCCGGACACCCGCGGCGCCTCCAGCACCTCGTCGACGGGGAAGGGGCGACCGTGCAGCAGCGTGGCGACGGGCGGCGAGGTCACCAGCGTGATCGAGGCGTCCGGGTAGGCGGCGCGCAGGGCCGCGAGCGCGGGCTGGGCGACGAGGGAGTCGCCGAGGCCGTTGGCGCGGAGCACGGCGATCCGCCGCACCCCGGGGAGCAGACCATGATCGGGCACGGGGGAGGGATGCCCGCTGGAGCCCCCCACACACACCTCGCCCGCTCCCCGGCCGGGTGGCCGGGTCCCCGCTCCCGCACCGGCGAGCGTGCTGCGGGCTGTCGCCGGCGGCCCTGGGCTCCTACCGTGAACAGGTGCGCAGCGACGACGTGCGAACCGCGGCCGCCGCCTGCACCGGCCTGCTCGGCGGGGCGCTCGGGCGGGACTGGTCGGCGCGGGCGGGCACGCTGGACATGAGCGTGTCCGAGGTCGTCGCCCACGTCGCCCACGTCCTGCACGTGCACGAAGGCGCCGGCGTGCACGGCCGCGACGAGGGTGGCCGGCGGCCGGTCCGCGTGCACCCGCAGCTCGACGGCGTCGACCTCGGCCGGGCCGCCCGCCAGGTCGACCGCGTAGCCCCGTCCGGCGCCGGGCGGTGCCGGACGGGCCGATCAGGGCGAGCGCGGGCGCGCCGGTCAGGGCGTGAGCGCCGACTCCGCCGCGCGGTCCACCCGGCGGTGGTAGCGCTCGCCGGCCTTGCCGCCGACGACCGCACCGATCAGCGCGACGACGGCGGCGATGAGCAGCGCGATCACGCCGGACAGGGTCAGCGACTCGCCGGAGATCGCGACGCCGGGCACCCGCAGCGCGGCGAACAGGCTGTCCGTGGTGCCGGTGACCGCCGTGGCGATCGACACCGCGAGCGTGACGACCAGGCCCACGGCCCAGACCGCGACGCCGTTGCGGGCGCCGTCGAACCGGGCGAGCCGGCCCGCCACGTACCCACCGGCGTAGTAGGCCAGCAGCATCACCACGACGGCGACGATCCCGCCGGTGATGCCGAGCATCCGCGGGTCCTGGCCGGGTCCGCCGCCCAGGTCCGGGGAGACCCCGGCGAGCCGGACGACCAGCGAGGCGAGCGCCCCGAGCAGCACCGTGAGCCCGACGGCGACGAGCCAGCCGAAGAAGGCCGACCCGACCTTGAGCCCGCCGAACCGCTCGTGCTGGTACTCGTGCGCGGCCGTCAGCGCGCCACGGCTGGAGTAGTGCCGGGCGAGGTCGGCGTCGGGTTCGCGGCGCGCGGGCGCGCTGCGCAGGGTCCGCCGGTCGATCGGGACGGTCACCCCGCGGTCGTCCGGGGCCGCCCCGGACAGGGGCACGGTGCGGGCGCTGCCGAGCCGCGGCTGCACGACGCCCCACGGCGTGCCGTCCGGCCCGTCGACGACGTCCGTGAGCTTCCCGACCGTGTTCCCCGACCGCCCGCGAACGGTGCTGCCGACCCATTCGTGGGGCCCGGCGTGAGCCTGCGGGAACGCCCGCGTCGTGGGGTCGGCGGTGGGATCCGGTCCCGGGCCGGTCGGGGACGGGGCGACGGGGCTGCCCGGCGAGGACGGGGTACCGCTGCTCACGGAGTCCATGGCGGGCGGATACCCGACGGTGGCCCGCCTCACACGTGAGCGGGGCTGCGCGGGCGGTGCACGCGACGTGGGACGATGAACACGACCCCCGTACCGGAATGGATGTCTGAGTGACGACGTACGCCGACCGCACGTTCACCCCGCCGGAGCGCATCCGGAACTTCTGCATCATCGCGCACATCGACCACGGCAAGTCGACGTTGGCCGACCGGATGCTGCAGATCACGGGCGTGGTCGACGAGCGCGCCATGCGCGCCCAGTACCTCGACCGCATGGACATCGAACGCGAGCGCGGGATCACGATCAAGGCGCAGAACGTCCGGCTGCCGTGGACGGTGGACGGCGAGGACCACGTCCTGCACCTGATCGACACCCCGGGGCACGTCGACTTCACCTACGAGGTCTCGCGCGCGCTGGAGGCCTGCGAGGGCGCGATCCTGCTGGTCGACGCCGCGCAGGGGATCGAGGCGCAGACGCTGGCGAACCTCTACCTGGCGCTCGACAAGGACCTCACGATCATCCCGGTCCTCAACAAGATCGACCTGCCGGCGGCGGACCCGGACCGCTACGCCGCGGAGATCGCGCACATCATCGGCTGCGACCCCGGCGACGTGCTGCGGGTCAGCGCCAAGACCGGCCTGGGCGTCGAGGCACTGCTCGACGAGGTCGTGAAGCAGGTGCCGGCGCCGCAGGGCGACGCGGACGCCCCGGCCCGCGCGATGATCTTCGACTCGGTGTACGACACCTACCGCGGCGTCGTCACCTACATCCGGGTCGTCGACGGCAGGATCGTCCCGCGCGAGCGGATCAGGATGATGTCCACCGGCGCCACCCACGAGCTGCTCGAGGTCGGCATCGTGTCGCCCGAGCCGAAGCCGAGCGAGGGCCTCGGCGTCGGTGAGGTGGGGTACCTCATCACGGGTGTGAAGGACGTCCGGCAGTCGAAGGTCGGCGACACCGTCACGAGCCAGCGCCACGGCGCCGCCGAGCCGCTCACCGGCTACCGCGAGCCGCGCCCGATGGTCTACTCGGGCCTCTACCCCGTGGACGGCTCGCAGTACCCGGACCTGCGCGAGGCGCTGGACAAGCTCCAGCTCAACGACGCCGCGCTGACCTACGAGCCGGAGACCTCGGCGGCGCTGGGCTTCGGCTTCCGCTGCGGCTTCCTCGGCCTGCTGCACCTGGAGATCACCCGGGACCGGCTCGAGCGCGAGTACGACCTCGACCTCATCTCCACCGCGCCCAACGTGGTCTACCGGGTGCTGAGGGACGACGGCACGGAGATGACCGTGACGAACCCGTCGGACTGGCCCACGGGCAGGGTCGCCGAGATCCACGAGCCGATCGTCAAGGTCACGATCCTGGCGCCGTCGGAGTTCATCGGCGCGATCATGGAGCTGTGCCAGAGCCGGCGCGGCCAGCTCGGCGGGATGGACTACCTGTCCGAGACGCGCGTCGAGCTGCGGTACACCATGCCGCTCGCGGAGATCATCTTCGACTTCTTCGACGCGCTGAAGTCCCGCACCCGCGGCTACGCCTCGCTGGACTACGAGGAGGCCGGCGAGCAGCAGTCCGACCTGGTGAAGGTGGACATCCTGCTGCAGGGCGAGCCGGTCGACGCCTTCTCCGCGATCGTGCACAAGGACGCGGCGTACTCCTACGGCACCACGATGGCCGCGAAGCTGCGCGAGCTGATCCCACGCCAGCAGTTCGAGGTGCCGATCCAGGCCGCGGTCGGGTCGCGCATCATCGCCCGCGAGACCATCCGCGCGATCCGCAAGGACGTCCTCGCCAAGTGCTACGGCGGTGACATCAGCCGCAAGCGCAAGCTGCTGGAGAAGCAGAAGGAGGGCAAGAAGCGCATGAAGACCATCGGTCGGGTCGACGTGCCGCAGGAGGCCTTCGTGGCGGCGCTGTCCACCGAGTCGAGCGCGGACAAGGCCAAGAAGTAGCCGCCGGACGGGTCGCCGAGCGGGCCGTTCGGCGGACCGGGGGGACGCGGTCGGGCGACCGGTGTCTCCAAGGGGCCGGCATCGCTGCGCGAGCCGGGTACGGGGGCGAGGGAGCCGGGGAGCTCGGGAGTCGCTGGGGGAGCTCTACTCGGGGTCGGGGTTCGCCAGGTCCTCGAGGAGGCGGGCGAGCTGGACGCGTTCCGGGGTCCGCACCGCGCCGAGTGCCGTGCCCACCCGACGCTCGATGCTCCCGCAGACGCGCTCGACGACCTCCCGGCCGCCCGCGGCGAGATGCACCAGCACCCGTCTCCGGTCCACCGGGTCGTTCTGCCGGTAGGCCAGGCCGTCGGCGACCAGACGGTCGACGACGCGGGTGGCGGTGGGGGCCGGGAGCGCGGTGTGCGAGGCGATCTCGCCCATGCTGCGGCCTCCGCCGCGGGCGAGCATCAGCAGGACCCGCCAGCCGTCGCGGCTGACACCGTGCGCCGAGGTGGCCGGGGTGAGCGACGCCGCGACGGCGCGCTCGACCCGGTCGAGGAGCTCGACGAGACCGGGGACGCGCGGCGCCGGGACGGTCATGGTGCGACCGTGCCCCGGCGCCGTGGGACTAAGTGGCTCAGGCACGATGACCGACTGTACTTGCTGCGCGGCCCGATTGCCGCAGTTCGCGAGGAGAAGACCGCGACAGCAACGTTGCCGGTGTCAGTGCGTGAACACGATCTTGCCCGCTGTGTCCCCCTCCAGCATCGCGCGGAAGCCCTCCTCGGCCCGCTCGAGGGGCAGCTCGAGGCCGATCTCGGGGCTGATCCCGGCGTTGGCGACGAAGGTCAGCAGGTCCGCCAGCTCCTGCCGGGTCCCCATGGTGGAGCCGACGACGTTCAGCTGGAGGAAGAAGAGACGCTGCAGGTCGGCGCCCGGGTTGGGGCCGGAGGTGGACCCGCAGCAGACGATCGTCCCGCCCGGGCGCAACGCGCGCATGGAGTGCTTCCAGGTGGCCTCGCCGACCGACTCGAACACGGCGTCGACCTTGCCGGGCAGCTTCGCGCCGGACTCGAAGACCGCGTGCGCGCCCAGCTTCTCGGCGAGGTTGCGCTTGTCCTCCGTGCGACCGGTCACCCAGACCGTCATCCCGGCCGCGCGGCCGAGCTGGACCAGTGCGGTGGAGACGCCGCCGGACGCGCCCTGCACGAGCATCGTCTGGCCGGGCAGCAGCCCGGACTTGGTGAACAGCATCCGGTAGGCGGTCAGCCACGCGGTGCCCATGACCGCGGCCTGGCTCGGCGTGACGCCCTCGGGCTTGGGGACGGCGTTGCGCCTCGGGACCACGACGTGGTCGGCCATCGAACCCTGGTACTTCTCCGTGAGGAGCGTCCGCTTGGGGTCGAGCGTCTCGTCGCCGCTCCAGTCCGGGTCGCCGATGATCGAGTGCAGGACGACCTCGGTGCCGTCCTCGAGGGTGCCCGCGCCGTCGCAGCCCAGGATCATCGGGAACTGCTCGGGCTTGATGCCCACGCCCCGGAGCGTCCAGAGGTCGTGCATGTTGAGGCTGGCGGCGGTGACCCGGACCTTGACCCAGCCCTCGGGGACCTCGGGCTCGGGGCGCTCGCCGACGGTCAGCGAGTCGAGCGGGGCGTCGGCGTTGGGCTCAGCGGCGTAGACGGCGAACATGCCCAGAACCTAACCCGCCGGACCCGGCGCTACCGTGTGAACCGTGGCGAGGGCGATCGCGGACCGGTGGGACGCGCTGGAGCTGTGGTTGACGCAGCTCCCGTTCCCGCTGCAGGTCGGCCTGGCGATCGTGGTGGTGCTGCCGCTGTGCTGGGTCGTCGCCGGCCTGCTGGACCGGGCCGCCGGTGTGGTCACCGGCGCGCTCGCGCGGCGGAAGCGGCCCTGATCAGGGGGCCAGGTCCCGCCACTCCGGGATGGGGGTGTCGAGCCCGTCGACCCGGGAGCCGCCGCAGGCCCCCGCGAGCGCCGAGAGCACCTCGGAGCACCCCGCGTCGACGTGCAGGGCCGCCAGGGGATCGCCGCGGGTCTCGCCGCGGTTGACGATGACGACCGGCACGTCGTGCTTCGCGGCGTGCCTCACGAACCGCAGCCCGGACATGACGGTGAGCGAGGAGCCCGCGACCAGCAGGGCACCGCCGGCGGGCCGGAGCGCGTCGACCATCGCGTAGGCGCGGGCGACCCGCTCCTTCGGCACGTTCTCCCCGAAGAACACGACGTCCGGCTTCAGCGCGCCGCCGCACGTCGCACAGCCGACCAGCCGGAAGCCCTCGGTGCGCTCGAGCAGGACGTCGCCGTCGGGCGCGGTCTCGATCTCCGGGCCGACGGAGTCCGCGAACCCCGGGTTGGCCTGCTCGAACCGCTCCTGCAGCACGGCGCGCGAGCTGATCTCGCCGCAGGACAGGCACACGACGTCCGCGATCCGCCCGTGCAGGTCGATCAGCGCGCGGTTGCCGGCCTCGCCGTGCAGGCCGTCGACGTTCTGGGTGATCAGGCCCTGCAGCACCCCACGGCGTTCGAGATCGGCCAGCGCGAGGTGCCCCGGGTTCGGCACGGCCCGGCGCATCCGGGCCCAGCCGACGTGGCTGCGCGCCCAGTACCGGCGCTGGGCCGCGGGGCCCGACACGAACTCGCCGTAGGTCATCGGGCGGCGCAGGGGGGAGCCGGGGCCGCGGTAGTCCGGGATGCCGGAGTCGGTGGAGAGCCCCGCCCCGGTCAGCGCGACGAGCGGGCGCCCGGCGAGCAGGTCGAGCGCCTCGTCGACGGGCGCGGCCAGGGCGTTCTGCACGATCTCCAGCGTACGTGGCGCGAATGTCCAATGCCGCGCGCTCGGCGTCGGCGAGGCTCGGGGCATGAGCGAGCAGAGCCTGTTCTCCGACGCCGTCGACCTCGCCGTCGCCACGATCCGCGGCGCGGCCGTCGAGCGCTACGCCGACCCGACCCCCTGCACCGACTACACGGTGGCCGACCTGGTGAACCACCTCGCGTTCGGCTTCCTGCTGGCGCACCACGCGGCGACCCGCGAGCCGTGGCCCGAGGCGTGGGGCGCCGAGGACCGGGCGCCGTTCCTGCGCGACCTGCCGGAGCGCGAGTGGGCCGCCGCCGCCGGGAAGGAGGGCGCCGCGGCCGCCGCCGCGTGGGCGGACCCGCAGGTGTGGGAGGGGGAGTCGCACCTGGGCGGCGGCCCGATGCCCGCCGCCGTGATCGGCGCGATGATGACCGGCGAGTTCGTGGTGCACGCGTGGGACCTCGCCGTGGCGACCGGGCAGCCGTTCACCGTGGCGCCGGCGCTGGGCGAGGCCGCGCTGGAGGCGATGACCGGCATGGCCGGGATGGGCCGCGAGGCCGGGTGGATCGGCGCGGAGGTGCCCGTCGACGCCGGGGCGCCCGCGTTCGAGCGCGCTCTCGGCGTGAGCGGGCGGGACCCGGCACGGCTGCCCGTCAGCCGGGGGTGACCCAGCTGGGCCTGCGCTTCTCGCCGAAGGCGCGGATGCCCTCCTGGCCCTCCTCGCCGGCGAAGTAGTCGGCGGACAGGGCGTTCATCTCGGCGAGGTCGTCGGAGATGGAGGTGGGGCGTTCGCGGTGCAGCAGGTCCTTGACGCCGGCGAGGGCGCCGGGCGCGCCGAGCCGGAGCATGTCGACGTAGCGGGTGACCTCGGCGTCGACCCGGTCGGCGGGCACCGCCCGGTTGAGCAGCCCGATGGCGGCGGCACGGGCGGCGTCGAACGTCTCCCCGGTGAGGAAGAGCTCGTGCGCGGCGCGGGGGAGCAGCCGGGGGAGCACGGTCACGGAGATGACCGCGGGGACGACGCCGAGGCGGACCTCGGTGAAGGCGAAGGTGGCCGTGTCGGCGGCGACGGCGATGTCGCAGGCCGCGACCAGGCCGACGCCGCCGGCGCGGGCGGGGCCGGTGAGCCGGGCGACGACGGGTTTGGGCGAGGTCCAGATGGTCTCGAGGATGCGCGGGACCTCGTTGATGCCCTGCTTCTCGGCGCTCTGCCCCGTGGACTCCTTGAGGTCCATGCCGGCGCAGAACACCGTGCCGGTGTGGGTCAGCACGATCACCCGCGCCGCGTCGTCCGCGATCGCCGCGTCGAGGTGCCCGACGAGCTCGCGGCGCAGCTGCGCGGACAGCGCGTTGCGGTTGGCGGGGGAGTCGAGGGTGATCGTCGCGACGCCCTCGGTGGTGTCACGGTGCACGAGTTCGCTCACGCCCGGACCCTACCCAGCGCGTCCTCCGCGGGGGCGCGCCTCAGGCGTCGGCGGTGCCGTGGGCCGCGAGCCAGTCCCGCGCCCGCTTCGGCGAGGCTCGGGACAGCCAGGCGTCCTGCACGATCTCGGCGAGCTCGTCGCGCCCGATCTCGTGCAGGCGGGAGGCCCGGACCAGCACCGACGGGTGCCCGTCGAAGTGCGGGGTGGTGAAGAAGGGCGAGTCGGGGTCCTGGACCAGCGCGGTCTTGTCCTCGTCGCCACCGACCCAGAACACGATCACGTCGTCGTAGCGCCGGCCGGTGTCGGGGTCGACGGCGTCGGGCCGGGGCGTGCGGAAGAAGACGAACGACTTGCCGCCCACCTGGTACACCGCGTTGCCGGCGGTGCCGTCCACCCGCGTGACGTGCGGCATCCCCGCGGCCAGCTCGTGGACGTCGGCCACCCGCGCCGGACGGTCCGGTGCCTCCTCCGTCGTCTCCCGGGTGGCCTCCCCCACGGGCCGGATGCTGTCAGACCGCGAACAGCTGGTCCAGGTCCGCGAAGGCCTTGAACTCCAGGGCGTTGCCGGCCGGGTCGAGGAAGAACATCGTGTGCTGCTCACCCGGCTCGCCGGCGAACCGGACGTACGGCTCGATCACGAACTCCACGCCCGCCGCCCGCACCCGCTCGGCCAGCGCCGTGAACTCCGGGACCGGCAGGACCACGCCGAAGTGCGGCACCGGGACCTCGTGCCCGTCGACCGGGTTGCGGCCGGCCACCCCGCGGTGCCCGGGGACCAGGTGCGTGACGACCTGGTGGCCGTGCACGTCCCAGTCCGTCCAGGCCTCGGACGAGCGGCCGCGCGGGAACCCGAGGACCTCGCCGTAGAAGCGGCGGGCCGCGTCGAGGTCGTCGACCGGGATCGCCAGGTGGAAGGGCGGCCTGGTCGTCGCCGTGCCGCTCACGCGACGGGCCGTTCGAAGGTGACCAGCAGGCCCTCGACCCCGCCCGGGCCGATGCGCCCCTTGACGTCCGCGCTCGTGATCGTCTTCAGCTGCCAGCCGTCGTCGGCCTCGTTGTTGAGCAGCTTCTGCAGCTTGTCCGCGGACAGCTTGCCCCCGATCATCCCCTCGCGGAGCTGGACCACCTTGTACTCGAATCGCCGTGCCATGCGTCCGAGCATGCCAGCGCCCGGGTTCGGCCGGAGGATTCACGAACGTTCGACACACGGCCATGATGGAGCGCGGCAGCCGCCGACGACGCCGGCGCCGTCCTGGCGCAGGTGCTCCCGTTCTGAGGAAGGACGTTCCTGACCATGCCGTTGGACCCGCAGATCGAGGCCCTGCTCGCGCAGATGGCCGAGCAGGGCGCGCGGTCGCCCGAGAGCATGACCGTGGCCGAGAACCGCGCGATGATCGCGGACCTGGCCGGGCTCGCCGGGCCGCCCGCGGAGCTGGCCCGCGTCGAGGACACCGCCGCGCCGGGCCCCGAGGGCGACATCCCCGTGCGCCTCTACGTCCCCCCGGGCGACGGACCGCTGCCGGTGCTCGTCTACTACCACGGCGGCGGCTGGGTGATCGGGAACATCGAGAGCCACGACGCCGTCTGCCGCGCGCTGGCCGCCCGGGCCGGGTGCCTGGTGGCGTCGGTCGACTACCGGCTCGCGCCGGAACACCGCTTCCCGGCCGCGGTCGACGACTCCTACGCCGCGCTGACCTGGGCCGCCGAGAAGATCGGCGACTTCGGCGGCGACCCGGCGCGGCTCGCGGTCGGCGGCGACAGCGCCGGGGGCAACCTCGCGGCCGTCGTGGCGCAGCTGGCGAAGAAGCAGGGCGGGCCGCCGATCGCCTTCCAGCTGCTGGTCTACCCGGCCACCGACCGGTTCGACGACAGCCCGTCGATGCGGGAGAACGCGCTCGGCCCGCTGCTGTCCCGGGCGTGGATCGAGTGGTTCCTCGGCTGCTACCTGAACTCGCCGGACGAGGGCCAGGACCCGCGGGTCTCGCCCGGGCGCGCCGAGGACCTGAGCGGCCTGCCGCCCGCGCTGGTGATCACCGCGGAGTTCGACCCGCTGCGCGACCAGGGCGCCGCCTACGTCGGGAAGCTGCGGGAGGCCGGCGTCGACGCGCAGCTGCTGCCGGTCGACGGCATGATCCACGGCTTCATCCAGATGTCCGGGGTGCTCGACAAGGCCCGCGAGACGCTCGACAAGGCGGGCGACGCCCTGCGCACCGCCCTCGCCTGACCCGGGCCGGGAACCCGGCCCGGGCCCGCGGCCCCGCCGTCGGCCGCCTGCTCAGCCGAAACGTCGGCGCAGGTAGTCGGCGGTGGGGGCGTCGGCGGGGAAGAAGGACTCCACCGCCACCTCCTCCAGGGTGATGTCCAGCGGCGCGCCCAGCACCGAGACCGTGGAGAAGAAGGTGAGCAGCCCGTCGGGGTGGCGCAGCCGCAGCGGCAGCACGACCCGGTTGCGCGGGTGGGCGTCCGGGTCGAGACCGAGGGTGCGGCAGTGCCCGACCAGCTCGCCGAGCAGCGCGCCGTGGGCGGGGTCGGCCGAGCGGTCGGCCTGCCGGCGGAGCCGCGAGACGAGGTGGGCGGCGTACTCGTCGAGGCCCTCGACGTACCGGGCCAGGCCCCGCGGGTGCAGGGCGAGCCGCAGCACGTTGGCCGGCGGCTCGAGCAGTCCCGGGTCCACCAGCTCGACGAACACCGTGACGGCCCGGTTGGCGTCGATCATGTCCCACTGCCCGTCCACGAGGACGGCGGGGAAGGGGTCGTGCGCGGCGAGCAGCCGGTTCAGCGAGCCGTGCACCTCGGCCATCTCGGACGAGTGCAGCGAGTGCTGCGAGTAGGCCGGCGCGAACCCCGCGGACACCAACAGCTCGTTGCGGGCGCGCAGCGGCAGGTCCAGCTCCTCGGACAGGTGCAGCACCATCTCCCGGCTCGGCCGCGAGCGCCCCGTCTCCAGGAAGGAGAGGTGCCGCGCCGACACGTCCGCCTTGTTCCCGAGGTCGAGCTGGGTGAGCCGGCGACGCTGCCGCCACTCCCGCAGCAGCCCGCCGAAGGCCGTCTCGACCGGGACCGTCACCGCTGTCATGCCCGGAACGATACGAAGCGGTGCGGCGCCGGGCGATGACCTCCGGGGTAATGGCGCGACCGCACGCCCGCGCGCGAGGGTCCCGGACATGGACTTGACCGAGCAGATGTACGCCGCCATGCCCTTCACGCAGGTCCTCGGTGCGACGGCGGTGACGGCCGACCGCGACGAGGTGCGGCTGCGGCTGGAGTGGACCCCCGAGCGCTGCACCAGTGGGGGACTCCTGCACGGCGGCGCCACCCTCGCGCTCGCCGACGCCGCCGGAGGGTGGGCGGGCTTCCTCAACCTGCCCGAAGGGTCCTCGGGGACCGCGACCACGTCGTCGTCGACCCATTTCCTGCGGCCGGTCACCGCGGGCGCGGTCGAGGCCGCCGCCCGGGTGCTGCACGCCGGCCGCACGGCGATCGTGGTCGTGGTCGACGTGACCGACGACCGCGGCCGGCTCACCGCGCGGGTGACCCAGTCGCAGGCGGTGCTGTAGTGGCGCGGGCCCGGGTGTCACGGCCGCCCAGGGTGGTACCGACGGGACCAGGCTCGCGCCGGGCGCCGCGGGCCCGGCGCGGCTAGCGTCGTAACCGGAGGACCATCCACCTGTGAGGAGAGCGCGTGAAACTCGGCCTGCACATCGCGGACTTCACCTACCCGAGCGGCCCCCAGGGCCTCGCCGACGACCTCACCCGGATCGCCGTCACGGCCGAGGAGGCCGGCATCGCACGGGTCAGCGTGATGGACCACGTCTGGCAGATCCGGCCCGTCGGGCCGATCGAGAACGACATGCTGGAGGCCTACACGACCCTGGGCTACCTGGCCGCGCGCACCGAGCGCGTCGAGCTGCTGGCCTGGGTCACGGCGGTCAGCTACCGGGACCCCGGCCTGCTCGCCAAGCTCGTCACGACCCTCGACGTGCTGTCGAAGGGGCGGGCGTGGCTCGGCATCGGCGCCGCGTGGAACGACGAGGAGGCCCGGGGCCTGGGTCTGTTCTTCCCGCCCACCGCCGAGCGGTTCGAGCGGCTGGAGGAGACGCTACGCATCTGCCTGCAGATGTGGAGCGACGACGAGGGCCCCTTCGAGGGCACGCACTACCGGCTCGAGCGGACGCTCAACGTGCCGCAGTCGCTGACCCGTCCGCACCCGCCGATCCTCATCGGCGGCGGGGGCGAGAAGAAGACCCTGCGCCTGGTCGCGCAGTACGCGAACGCCTGCAACCTCTTCGACGGGCCGGAGCTGTCGCACAAGCTCGACGTGTTGCGCCAGCGGTGCGACGAGGTCGGCCGGGACTACGACGAGATCGAGAAGACGGTCATGGGCCGCGGCTACGGGAGCGACCCGAAGGAGCTGGTGGAGCACCTGACGGGGCTCGCGAAGCTCGGGATCCAGGAGTACCACGGCCTCATGCCGGGCGTGTCGGAACTGGAGCCGCTGCGGGAGCTGGGCCGCGAGGTCGTCCCGGCGGTCGCGGACCTGTAGACCGCTTCCCGGGCCGGGCGCGAGCCTCCACACTGTCCCGATGGCCGACGGGGACCGCGTCGCGTACGAGCGGCTCCGCGCCGCGCAGCTGAGCGCGGTGCGGGCCGCGCTCGAGGACCACGTGGCGCGGCTCGACTGGCCGCGCGAGCGGATCGAGCGGCACCGGACCGAAGGGCTCCGGGCGCTGCTCGGCTGGGCCCGGGAGCGCTCGCCCTTCCACGCGGACCGGATGGGCGACGTCGACCCGGCCACGGCGACCGTCGCCGACCTCGCCCGGCTGCCGGTGATGACCAAGCGGGAGGCCCAGGAGGAGTGGGACGCCGTCGTCACCGTCCCGGGGCTGGACCGGGCGGGCGCGGAGCGGGTGCTCGCCGAGCAGCGCTGGTTCTCCTACACCCCGGAGGGGCACCAGGTGTTCAGCTCCGGCGGCTCCAGCGGGGTCCGGGGCGTGTACGTGTGGGACTGGGAGCAGTACGTCACGCTCGCGTGCCTGGCGTGGCGCTGGCAGGTCCGCGCCGACCGTGCCGCCGGGATCGGCGGACCCGCGCGGCTGGCGGTGCTGTCGGCGGGCGCACCTCCGCACGCCAGCACGCCCTTGTTCGCGGTCGCCACGGATGCGGCGACGGAGACCGTGGTGATCCCGGCCGCGGCGCCGTTCGACGACGTGTGCAAGGCCGTGGCCGACACCGGCCCGACCGCCCTGGTGGGCTACGCATCGGTGATCGGCCGCCTGGCCCGGGCCACCCTCGCCGGGCGGCTCGACATCCGGCCGGCGCGGGTGAGCACCAACTCCGAGCCGCTGACGGAGGAGGACCGGGCCGCCATCGCCGCGGCGTGGGGCGCGCCCGTGCACAACCTCTGGGGCTCGACCGAGATCGGCGTCCAGGCCGTCGGGTGCGGGCAGGGCGACGGCCTGCACGTCTCGGCGGACGAGGTGATCCTCGAGCGGGTCGACGCGGAGGGGCGCCCGGTCGGGCCCGACGAGCCGGCCGAGCGCACGCTCGCGACCGGGCTCGCCGGCCGCACCTTCCCCTTCGTCCGCTACGACCTGGGCGACGAGGTCACGCTGCTGCCCGGGCCGTGCCCGTGCGGCAGCGCGATGCCGCGGGTCGCCGCCGTGGCCGGCCGGCGCGACGACGACTTCCGCTACGGCCCACGACTGGTCCCGGCGGCCGCGTTCCGGTACGTCCTGGGCACGGACCCGCTGATCTCGGAGTACCAGGTTCACCAGACCGCCGACGGGGCGGACGTCCTGGTGGTCGGCTCGCCGGACGTGCCCGCGGTGGGCGCGGCGCTCGTCGATGCCCTCCGCCCCTACGGCCTGCCCGACGCCACGATCACCGTCCGCGCCGTGGACCGCATCCCGCGCCACGCCTCGACCGGCAAGCTCTCCCGCTTCGTCCCGCTGAAGTAGCGCGCGCTGTGGAACCATGATGCGGTTCAGGACGCTCTCGAATCGCGGTGGGGAACCATGACGCGAGATTCGACGGCGTTCCGCGCATCGTGGTTCCGTACTGCGACGGTCAGGCAACCGCGTCGCGGCGCGCGACCTCCTGGCGGACCAGCGGGATGACCTCGCGGCCGAACTGCGTCGCGTCCTCGAGCAGGTCGTAGCCGCGGGCGGACAGGATCCGCACGCCCAGGTCGTAGTAGTCCATGAGCGCCGCGGCGACCGTCTCCGGCGTGCCCACCAGCGCCGTCGAGTTGCCCGCGCCGCCGGTGGCCGCGGCCGTCACCGTCCAGAGCGCACGGTCGTGCCGCTCGCCCTCGGCGGCGCTGGCCAGCAGCCGCTGCGAGCCGGCGTTCTCCGGGTCGGTCAGCTTGTGCCGCCGGGTGAGCTGCTTCCCGCCCGCCGTGCGCTCGCGGATCCGCGCCACCGTCGCGTGCGCCTTCTCCCAGGCCTCCTCCTCGGTCCGGCCGAGGATCGGGCGGAAGGCGACCTGGAAGGTCGGCGCCGGGCGACCGGCCTCCTTGGCGAGCTGGGTGATCGTCGCGATCTGCTCGGCGGTCCCCGCCAGCGGCTCGCCCCAGAGCGCGTAGATGTCCGCCTCCTCGGCGCCCACCTTGTAGGCGGCGGGGGAGGAGCCGCCGAAGGAGATCCGGGGCCGCGGCTTCTGCACGGGCTCGACGTCGAGGACGAAGTCGGAGAAGTCGTAGTGCTCGCCGTGGAAGTCCCACGGCTCCTTCTCGGTCCACGCCCGCTTGAGGATCCGGATCGCCTCGCGGGTGCGGTCGTAGCGGCGGTCCTTCGGCAGGACGTCGCCCTCGCGCTGCTGCTCGTGGTCGTTGCCGCCCGTGATGACGTGCAGGGTGAGCCGGCCGCCGGACATCGCGTCGAGCGTGGCGACGGTCTTCGCGGTGAAGGTCGGGTAGGAGACGTTGGGCCGGTGGGCGAGCAGCAGCTGCAGCCGCTCGGTGTGGTCGGCGATGTACGCCGCGGCCTGCGCCGGGTCGGGGCTGCCCGACGAGTACGCCGTGAGGACGCGGTCCCAGCCGCTCTCCTCGTGCGCCCGGGCCAGCGCGAGGGTGAACTCGGGGTCGAAGGCGGGGCCGGAGCGCGGACGGGTCTCGGTGCCGTCGTTCGTCGCTCCGATGCCGAGGAACTCCACGGGCATTTGGCGTGCTCCTTCGCGGACGGGAGTCGGCTCTCCCTCCGCACAAGGCCGCCGCGGCCCGGGGTGTTCCCCTCAGGCGGCCTCGGTACCGCCGGCGAGCCGCCGGGCCCGGCGCCGCAGGTCGGCGACGGAGGCCAGGTCCGCGTCCACGGCCCGGATCGCCCGGCCGGTGTCGCGCAGCTCGTCGACGCTGCGGCGCAGCGCCTCGAGCTGCTCCGTGGTCGCCTTCTCGCGGGCGGTCACCGCGGCGCCGGCCGCGCGGCGCAACGTCGTCTGGGCGGTCCGGGAGGCGTCGCGGAGCTGCTTGACCAGCACGATCTGGAACTCGTCGACCACGGCGCGGAAACCCGCACGGGCCTCCTGGCGGCGGCGGTCGAGGGAGCGTTTGCGCTCGGCCGCCAGCGCGGAGCCGCCGAGGGCGAGGGCGGCCGTCACGGCGCCCGTGACCAGGATCCACAGCGGCATCGCGACGTGGAAGACGCGCGTGAGCACGAGGGACATCATGATGCCGCCGTAGGAGGGCATGACGATCCTGGCCATCCGCGCGGGCACCGGCATCCGGCCGTTGCCGGACGACGGCGGGGGCGGCCCGAGGCCGTCGACGAGCGCGGCCGGGGTGACCATCGGCAGCGCGGGGACCTCGAGCGGGGTGTCGAGCTCGAGGTGCCGGCCGAGGCGGTCGGCGAGCGCGGCGACGGTGTCCCGGGCCTGGCCGCGGGCCCGATCGGCCTCCGCGACCAGGCGGGTTCGGAGCTGCTCGTCGAGCCGGTCGTGGTCCTTGCGCGGGTCGGACGCGGCCAGGGCGGCCTCGGTCTCGGCCAGCACGGCGCGGGAGGCGGTGCGGACGGCGAACTCGGCGTCGGAGGTGAGGGTGGCGAACCCGTCGGCGAGGAGCTGCGGCCACTCGCGGGCGAGGGCGCGCTCGTGCTCGGAGCGGGTGCGGGTGCGGGTGAACTCGGCGCGCAGCCGGTTGGCGCGGATGGGGTCGGCGAGGTCCGCGCGGCGGTAGCGCAGGTCGGCGCCCAGGGAGGCGAGGGCGCGGTCGGTCTCCTCGCCGGCCGTGCGGACGGCGGCGGCCTCGCGCTCGGTGTTGCGGGCCAGCCGGAGGGCCTCGCGGGCCCGGCGCAGGCGGCGGATCAGGTCCTCGCGGTCGTTGGCCTCGGCGCCCTCGAGGGTCTCGGACAGGAGCTCGGCGGCCTCGGCGGCGGGGCTGCGGGTGGGGGCGGTGATCGTCTCGGGCATCTCCGGCTCCTCGGGTGGTGGCGCAGGCACGGTGTCGTGCGAACGGCTCCGGCCGGCCCGCGGGACGGGCCGGCCGGGTCGGTTCAGGCGGCGTAGTAGTCGTCGTCGCAGCCGCCGTCGTCGGAGGTGTCGTCGACGGTCTCGGCCTCGTCGTCGTCGAAGCTGGCGGAGTCGAAGTCCTCGCCGCCGTCCTCGTCCTGCTCGTCGTACCCCTCGCCGTCCCAGGAGTCCTCGGAGTAGTCCTCGCTGTAGTCGTGGTCCTCGCTGTAGCTGCTCTGCCAGCCCATGGTGTTCTCCCCGTGTCGGGGAGGCCCCTCTGCGGGGCCTCCGGTGCCGAGAACTGTGCCGATGCGCGCGGCCCGCAACGACCGAGTCAACCCCCGCGCCCGCGTCGTCGTCCCCCGTTCCGGCACGGGGGCTGACCCCACCCCGGGTCGGGGGCGGGCCCGCGCGGGAATAGCTCCGGGGCCGCCGACGCTGCACTCGGCGAAGGACTTGGTCCGTGCCCGGGAGGACGATGAGCACCGCCATCGCGATCGTCGGAGCCGGTCCGCGCGGCGTGGGGATCCTCGAGCGGATCGCCGCCAGCGCGCCCGAGCTCCTCCGCGACACCCTGGACGTCCATCTGGTCGACCCGTACCCGGCCGGGGCCGGGCGGATCTGGCGCGACGCGCAGTCCCCGCTGCTCGCGATGAACTCGATGGCCTCGGACGTCACGATGTACACGGACGACTCGGTGGTCTGCGACGGCCCGATCATCCCCGGGCCGTCGTTCTGGGAGTGGGCGCAGGGTCTCTGCGAGGAGGACCTCGCCGACTGGCCGCCGGAGCTCGCCGCCGAGCTGCGCGCGGTCACCGCCTCGACCTTCCCGAGCCGCCGGCTGCAGAGCCGCTACCTCGCGTCCGTGCTGCGGGCGGTCGTCGCGGCCCTGCCCGACGACGTCCGGGTGCACGTGCACCCCGCCCGCGCCACCGGGCTGACCGAGCGGGCGGGCCGGCAGGTGCTGTCCGTCGAGGGGGAGCCCGCGCTGACGGTCGACACCGTCGTGCTCGCCTCGGGCCACCTCGACGCCACTCCCACCCCGGACGAGCAGGCCCTGCTCGAGGCCGCCACCGCCCGGGGGTTGCGCTACCTCCCGCCGGAGCAGACCACGGACTCGGACCTGTCGGTCGTCGAGCCGGGGGAGACGGTGATCGCGCGCGGGCTGGGGCTCGCGTTCGTCGACCTGATGGTCCTGCTGTTCGAGGGGCGCGGCGGCCGGTTCGAGGAGGGCCCGGACGGGCTGGCCTACGTGCCGTCCGGCCGGGAGCCGCGCCTGGTGGCCGGGTCGCCGCGCGGTGCCCCCTACCACTCGAAGACGCACTACCAGCTGCGCGCGGGCCGGCCCCCGGTGCCGCGGTTCCTCACCGCCGACGTCGTCGACGCGCTGCCCCGTCCGCTGGAGCTGCGCCGCGACCTCTGGCCGCTGATGGCCAAGGAGATCGCCTTCGGCTGGTACCACGAGCTGTTCCTCGGCCATCCCGAGCTCGTCGCGCTGCCGTGGGAGGAGTTCGAGCCGCGCTACGCCGCGCTCGACTGGGACTCCCCGGAGATGGTGGAGCTGCTCGCGGCGTCGGTGCCCGACCCGCTCGACCGGATCGACTTCGCCGCGCTCGACCGGCCCTTCGACGGGCTCGCCGCCGGGTCGCTGGAGGAGCTGCAGCCGCTGGTCCGGGCCCGCATCGCCGAGGACCTGCGCCAGCACACGGACGAGCGGCACACCCCGCACCTCGGGGCGTTCACGGCCATGCTCGCCGTCTACGGCGAGATCACGCGGGTGCAGGGCGCCGGGCTGCTCTCCGCCGCCTCGCGGGCCCGCGACCTCCCGTGGTGGCAGGGCTTCTTCAACTCGGTGGCGAGCGGTCCGCCCGGGTTCCGGGTGCGCCAGCTGCTCGCGCTGTCCGAGGCCGGGTTCGTGCAGTTCCTGGGCCCGGGCATGTGGGTCGACCTCGACGACGACGGGTTCCGCGCCGGCAGCACCACGCTCGCCGGGGCACCGCCGGTCCGCTCCACCGTCCTGGTCGACGCCCGGTTGCCCGATCCCAGCCTCGAGCGCACCGCGGACCCGCTGCTGGCCGCGCTGCGCGCCGCCGGCGAGGTGTCCGAGGAGGTCCTGCGGGACGAGACGGGCGCGGTGCTGCGGCGCACCGGGCTGATCCGGGTACGCCCGGCCGACGGGGCGCTGGTCGACGCCGCCGGCCACGCCCACCCGCAGCGCTTCGCCGTCGGCCCGCACACCACGGTCAAGGTCGCGGGCGCCTTCACCCGGCCCGGGATGAACGCGCAGAGCCTGCGCTACAACGACGCCGTCGCCCGCGCCGTCCTGCTGTCCCTGCCGGGCGCGGACAGCGCCGCCGCCTGACCCCGAACAGGCTGATCCCGAACGGACGAACGGCGCTCCTGCTCGTACCTCGTGAGCGGGAGTGCCGTTCGTGACGACGGACCCGGGGGCCGGACTGCCACAGCCGAAGTGAGCGAGTGGCGCTGTCGCTCGTGCCTGACTGAGCGAGAGCGCGTTCGCTCACTCGTCGTCGGGGAGCGGGCGCGGGGTGGCGTCGGAGGGGATCCGGTCGGTCGACCCGCCGGCCGCCGCGCCGGCCAGCTCGCGGCCCTCGCGGCCCTCGGGGGCCTCGGGGGTTTCGGGGGCCTCGGTGGCTTCGGTGGCGGGCTGCGCGGTGGCGGCGCGGGTGCGGCGCAGCCGCCGGATCGCGACCGCGACCGCGGCGACCCACGCCGCCACGATCAGCACGTAGGCCGCGACGAGCACCGGACCGGCGACGTCGAGCGCGTTCAGGATCGTGCGGGCGTTGGTGAAGACGATGATGCCGCCGACCGCGGTGCCCAGCACCGGCGCGGGGATCTTCGTGACCAGCCAGGCCGCGATGGGCGCCGCGACCAGCCCGCCGAGCAGCAGACCGCCGATGGTCCACGGGTCGAGGACGGCGCTGCCGAGCCCGAGCAGGAACCCGATGCTGGCGAACAGCGCGACCAGGAACTCCGAGGTGTCCACGGAGCCGATCACGGTGCGCGGCGCGGTCTTGCCGGCGGTCAGCAGCGCGGGGGTCGCGACGGGACCCCATCCGCCGCCACCCGTGGCGTCGACGAACCCGGCCACGAGACCCAGGGGCGAGAGGAACTTCGAGCGGTGCGGCGAGCGACGGGCCGTCGCCTCACGGGGCGGGCGGACCGAGAAGCGCAGCAGGATGTAGACGCCCAACGCCAGCAGGATGCCGGCCATGATCGGCGCGGCGTCCTCGGTCGACAGCGCCGACAGCACCGTGGCGCCGAGGAAGGCACCGATCGCGCCGGGCACGCCGAGGCGGAGCACGAGCTTCCAGTCCACGTTGCCGAAGCGCCAGTGCGAGGCGCCGGCGGCGAGCGTGGTGCCGACCTCGGCGAGGTGCACGGAGGCGCTCGCGGCCGCGGGGTTCACGCCGGCGATCAGCAGCAGCGACGAGGAGGTGACGCCGTAGGCCATGCCGAGGGCGCCGTCCACGAGCTGGGCGCCGAGGCCGACCAGGGCGAAGACGATCAGAGTGCGCATTACGGGGATTTCTCTCGCGGTGGGAGGCGCGCGCGGGCACGGCGGAGCGGGCCGGAGCGCGGCGCGGTCGAGCAGGGAGCGGCGACGAGGGTCAGCGACAGAACTCGTCGAAGGCGTGGCCGCGACGCGACGGCCAGAACAGCTCCAGGTCCGAGACCCGGAGGGGCCGCACGGCGAAGGCGCCCGAGGGGGCCGGGCGCAGGTCGTCGGCGGGCATGACCCCATCGTGCGAGCGCGGGGCGGCAGGAACAACCTGGCGTCCGTGATGCGGGACCGGCCGCAAATGTCCGGACGAAAGCGCAGGTCGGGTGGGTTGCCGGGCTGACGTGCGGGAACGGTCGGCACGGGCCGGGCGTGGTGATCGTTCGTGCTGTTCGGCGTGGCCAGCCTCTCAGACCTTTGCCCCGCCCTCTGTCCGCTCCGCGTCCCGCGAACGGGCGGGGGGACCGGACATTCCGGGGCCGTGCGCCGGCCGGCGGCGCTGCGGCGCCCGGCTCAGGCCGCGGCGGGGAGCAGGGCCGCGGCGGCGTGGTAGCGGGCCAGGACGACGTCGGCGATCGCGGGGTGCGCGCCGAGCGCCTCGGCGACGGGGGCGCCCCCGGCCTGGTCGTGCACCCGGTCGAGCAGGCGGCCGGGGGCCAGGAACCACGAGGCCACGGCGATCCGCCGGGCGCCGCGTTCCCGCAGCTCCGCGACGGCGTCGGCGACGCGGGGGGAGGCGGTGGCGAAGGCGGCGACGGCCCGCGGCCAGCGCGCCGCCAGCCGGTGCACGACGGCGTTGGCCGCCTGGTTCGACGAACCCGTCCCGGCGAGCACGACCCCCAGGCCCGGATCGCCGGGTGCGTGCCCGAGCACCGCGAGCCGGGCGGCGGCGACGTCGAGCAGGGCGGGGTCCGGCCCGAGGACCTCGGCGATCCGGACCTCCCGGGCACCGGACTCCTCGATCACGGCCGGGATGTCGACGCGCGCGTGGTAGGCCGAGCCGAGCAGCAGCGGCACCACGACGGCGGGCCGGTCCAGGCCGGCCAGCACCTCCCCGAACCCGGGCTCGTCGAAGTCGAGGAACGCGGGGCGGACGTCGAGCCCCGGCGCGCGCGAGCGCACGACGTCGACGAGCGCCCGCACCGTCGCCGAGGACCGCGGGTCCCGGCTGCCGTGCGCGACGGCGACGAGGACGGGTGCGGGCACGCGGGTCACTCGGCGGGGCTGAGCGCCAGCGGCGTGCCGACGAGGCCGGCGGCGAGCGTGTTGCCCGTCGGCGGGTCGATCAGCAGGAAGCTGCCGGTGGCGCGGATGTCGGCGTAGTCGTCGACGGGCAGCGGGTCCGCGGTGCGCAGGGTGGCCCGACCGATGTCGTTGAGCTCCAGCGTGGCGGCCTCGACCTCGGTCAGCGTGTCCGTGTCGATCTTCGACTCGGGCGCGCCGACGATCACCTGCGTGGTGCGGGTGCCGTGCTTGAGGAGCAGCCGGGCGTTGGCACGCAACGGCTTCTCGTTCAGCCAGCAGAGCGTGGCGTCGATCTCCGACGTCACGGCCGGCTGCGCGTCGGCGGCGACGAGCATGTCCCCGCGGGAGATGTCGATGTCGTCGGCCAGCCGGATCGTGACCGAGCGCCCGGCGGCGGCCCGGTCGAGCGGCCCGTCGGCGGTGTCGACGTGCGTCACGGTCGTCTCGCGGCCCTCGGGGAGGACCACGACCCGGTCACCGGGGGCGACCGTGCCCGCCGCGATCTGGCCGGCGTAGCCCCGGTAGTCGTGCAGCTCCCCCCAGCGCGCAGCGTCAGCGGAGCGCGCATCGGCACTGCGGGGCCGGATCACGTACTGCACCGGCATCCGGAAGGGCTTCGCCACCTCCGGCCCGACGACGGGGACGGACTCGAGGTGCCCGAGCAGCGTCGGCCCGTCGTACCAGGGCGTGTGCGCGGAGCGCTCGACCACGTTGTCCCCGACCAGCGCGGAGACCGGGATGGTCTGGACGGCGTCGTCGGCGAACCCCAGCGAGCGCGCCAGCCCGGTGAACTCCTTCTCGATCGCCCGCAGCGTCTCCTCGTCGTACGCGACCAGGTCGATCTTGTTGATCGCCAGGACGAGCCGCGGGACCCGCAGCATCGCGAGCACCGCCGCGTGCCGGCGGGTCTGCTCGACGATCCCGTTGCGGGCGTCGACGAGCAGTACGGCGAGCTCCGCGGTGGACGCCCCGGTCACGGTGTTGCGCGTGTACTGGACGTGCCCCGGGGTGTCCGCGAGCACGAACTCCCGGGTCGGGGTGCCGAAGTACCGGTACGCGACGTCGATCGTGATGCCCTGCTCGCGCTCGGCGCGCAGGCCGTCGACCAGCAGGGACAGGTCCGGTGTGGCCAGTCCCTTGTCGACGGACGCGCGCTGCACGGCCTCGATCTGGTCCGCGAGCACCGACTTGGTGTCGTAGAGCAGCCGTCCGACCAGGGTGGACTTGCCGTCGTCCACCGAGCCCGCGGTCGCGAACCGGAGAAGGTCCCTGTGAGATCCGGTAGAGCCCATGATCAGAAGTACCCCTCGCGCTTGCGGTCCTCCATGGCGGCCTCGGAGAGGCGGTCGTCGGCGCGGGTGGCGCCGCGCTCGGTCAGCCGGGAGGCGGTGACCTCGGCGATGATCTCGTCGAGGGTGGTCGCGGTGGACTCGACGGCGCCGGTGCACGAGCCGTCGCCCACGGTGCGGTAGCGCACGGACTTCTTCTCGAGGCTCTCGGCGCCGCGCGGGCCGCCCCACGGGCCCTCGGCCAGCCACATCCCGTCGCGCCGGAAGACCTCGCGCTCGTGCGCGTAGTAGATGCTGGGCAGCTCGATCTGCTCGCGCTGGATGTAGCGCCACACGTCGAGCTCGGTCCAGTTGGAGATCGGGAACACCCGGACGTGCTCGCCGGGGGCGTGCCGGCCGTTGTAGAGGTTCCACAGCTCGGGCCGCTGCTTGCGCGGGTCCCAGCGGCCGAACGCGTCCCGGAGCGACATGATCCGTTCCTTGGCGCGGGCGCGCTCCTCGTCCCGGCGCCCGCCGCCGAACACGGCGTCGAACCGGTGCTCGACGATCGCGTCGAGCAGCGGCTGGGTCTGCAGCGGGTTGCGGGTGCCGTCCGCGCGCTCGACCAGCCGCCCGTCGTCGATGTAGTCCTGGACCTTCGCGACCTCGAGCCGCAGGCCCAGGCGCTCGACGATCGTGTCCCGGAAGTCGATGACCTCGTCGAAGTTGTGCCCGGTGTCGACGTGCAGCAACGGGAAGGGCACCGGCGCCGGCGCGAACGCCTTGACCGCGAGGTGCACCAGCAGGGTGGAGTCCTTGCCGCCGGAGAACAGGATCACGGGGCGGTCGAACTCGCCCGCGACCTCGCGGAAGATGTGGATGGACTCGGCCTCGAGCGCGTCGAGCGCGTCCAGGCCGGTCGACAGAGCCTTCTTCTCCAGTGTCGTCATGAGACGTGCAGCCCGCATTCGATCTTCGACGTGCCCGCCCAGCGGCCGCTGCGCGGGTCGGCCCCGGGGAGGGGCTTGGCGGTGCAGGGGGCGCAGCCGATGCTCGGGTACCCGGCCCCGACCAGGGGGTTCACCAGGATCCCGTGGTCGGCGACGTACTTCTCCATCTGCTCGTCGCTCCACGCCGCGATCGGGTTGATCTTGACCAGCCCGAACTTCTCGTCGTAGGTGACCAGGGGGGTGTTCGCGCGGGTCGGCGCCTCGACGCGGCGGACGCCGGTGACCCAGGCGTCGTAGCGCGCCAGGGTGTCCTGCAGGGGCGTGACCTTCCGCAGCGCGCAGCACCGGTTGGGGTCGCGGGCGAAGAGGTCCTTGCCCTCGGTGGCGTCCTGCTCCGCGACGGTCTGCGCCGGGGCGGCGTTGACCATCCGCACGTCGTAGACCTGCTCGACCGCGTCCCGCGTGCCGATCGTCTCGGCGAAGTGGTAGCCGGTCTCCAGGAAGAGGATCTCCACGCCCGGCCTGGCCTTCGCGGCCAGGTCGACGAGCACGGCGTCCTGCATGTTCGAGGCGACGATCAGGCGGTCGCCGAAGGTCGCGGCGGCCCACGCGAGCACCTGCTCGGCGGTGGCCTCCGGCCCCAGCTGCGCGGCGCCCTGCTCGGCGAGGGCCCGCAGGTCGGTCTCGGTCGCGACACTCATGACTCGGCTCCAGACGTCTGGGGGACCCCGATGCCGACGAACGTCACGACGAAGGTGCGCAGGCAGGACGCGCACCACCACGCGGCACCGGGCACCCTCTCCGAACGCTCGGCGGGGGAGAGGTCTTCCTCCCCGCAGTACGGGCAGTGGTAGGGGACGACCCGGGAGGTCACTTGAGGTCCCCCTCGTCCGCCCGCAGCACCCACTGCGCGAAGCGCTCGCCCTGCTCGCGCTGCGCGACGTACTTGCGCACGACGCGCTCGACGTACTCGCCGAGCTCGGCGCTGGTCACCTTCAGCCCGCGCAGCTTGCGCCCGAAGCCGGAGTCGAGGCCGAGCCCGCCGCCCAGGTGCACCTGGAAGCCCTCGACCTGGTTGCCCTCGGCGTCGCGCACGATCATGCCCTTGAGGCCGATGTCGGCGACCTGGGTGCGCGCGCACGAGTTCGGGCAGCCGTTGAGGTGGATCGAGACCGGGGTGTCGATGTCGCCCTGGACGTCGGCGAGCCGCTCCTCCAGGTCCGCGACGAGCCGGATCGCCCGCTCCTTGGTCTCGACGATCGCGAGCTTGCAGAACTCGATGCCGGTGCACGCCATCGTGGCGCGGCGCCACGGCGAGGGGTTGGCCTGCAGGCCCAGCTCCTCGGCCTCGGCGACGAAGGACTCGACGGCGGCGTCGGGCACGTCGAGCACGACGACCTTCTGCTGCGGGGTGAGCCGGACGCGGCGCGAGCCCGCGGTCTCGGCCGCCTTGGCCAGCGCGACCAGGACGTCGCCCGACACGCGGCCCGACGCCGGGGCGAGCCCGACGTAGTTGGCGCCGTCCTTCTGCTTGTGCACGCCCACGTGGTCGACCGGGCGCTCGGGGATCACGGGCGCCGGCCCGTCGATCAGCTTCCGGCCCAGGTACTCCTCCTCGAGCACGCGGCGGAACTCCTCCGCGCCCCAGTCGGAGATCAGGAACTTGAGCCGGGCGCGGTTGCGCAGCCGCCGGTAGCCGTAGTCCCGGAAGACCGACACGACGCCGGCCCAGACGTCCGGGATCTCGTCGAGCGGCACCCAGGCGCCGAGCCGCTGCGCGAGCTTCGGGTTGGTGGAGAGGCCGCCGCCGACCCACAGGTCGAAGCCGGGGCCGTGCTCGGGGTGCTCGACGCCGACGAACGAGACGTCGTTGACCTCGTGCGCGACGTCCTGCTGCCAGGAGATCGCCGTCTTGAACTTGCGGGGCAGGTTCGAGAACTCCTTGGACCCGATGTGGCGGTCCAGGATCGTGCGGATCGCGGGCTCCGGGTCGACCGGGTCGGTCGCGGGGATCCCCGCGACGGGCGAGCCGAGGATGACGCGCGGGGTGTCGCCGCACGCCTCCGTGGTCAGCAGGCCGACGCCCTCGATCTTCTCCCAGATCGCCGGCACGTCCTCGACCTGGATCCAGTGGTACTGGATGTTCTGCCGGTCGGTGATGTCCGCGGTGTTGCGCGCGTACTGCTGGCTGACCTCGCCCAGGACCCGCAGCTGCTCGGTGGTGAGGGCACCGCCGTCGCACCGGATCCGCAGCATGAAGTAGCGGTCGTCGAGCTCCTCGGGCTCCAGGGCGGCGGTGCGGCCGCCCTCGATCCCCGGCTTTCGCTGGGTGTAGAGGCCCCACCAGCGGAACCGGCCGCGCAGGTCGGAGGGGTCGATCGAGTCGAAGCCCCGCTTGGCGTAGATGGTCTCGATCCGCGCGCGGACGTTGAGCCCGTCGTCGTCGCGCTTGTTGCGCTCGTTCGGGTTCAGCGGCTCGCGGTGACCGAGCTTCCACTGGCCTTCGCCGCGCTTGCGCTTGGCAGGGGTGTCCGTGGGCGCGGAAGTGGGCATGGTGGTGGGAGCTCCTGGGCTCGGTGGCGGCTCCGGGCATGCCGGGACGTTCGGGAGATCGGCGGGGCCGGAGCCTGGGTCTGACGGGGTCGAGGGCGCGGCGCGGCGCTACCGTCGACAGAGCGCGCTGTTCACCCGGTGCAGGTCCACGTGGCGTCGGGCCACGAGGCGCAGAGTCAGCGCAGTCACGTCCACCAGGGTGCCACGCTGTCCGGACGAAAGGCCACCGCGCGACCGGATGCTGGGAGGGGATTCACAGGGATCCGGATCACCCCCGGCCCCGTCCGTTGCCGTTGCCGTTGCCGTTCCCGTTCCCGTTGCGGTTCCCGTTGCCCCGGTCGCCGCCGTCCTCGTCCTCGTCGTCCTCGCCGTCGGAGCGGCGGTCCTCGGTGTCCTCGTCCTCGTCGTCGTCCCGGAGGACGACGCGCGGGCCGCGGGTGGGCGCGGGCGGCGCCGGGGCGGGGGTGGCCTGCTCGAGCGCGGCCCCCGCGGCGGTGGCCAGGTGCGGGACGGCCTGGACGCTCGGCTCGACCGGTGCGGCGGGTGCGGCAGGTGCGGGTGCCGGCACGACGACGGCGGGGGCGGGAGGGACGACGGGCTCGGAGCCGGACAGCAGGCTCGTGCCGAGCACGACGAGCCCGCCCGCGGCGGCCACCCCGCCGGCGACCGTGGTCGTCAGGCGGCGCCGTGGCCGGGCCGGGGCCGCGGAGCGGTGCCGCGTGGGCAGCGGCGCGGGGAGCGGCGCGGTGGCCGGGCGGACCGCGATCGCGCCGAGCCGCTCCCCGACCTCGGCGGCGCTCGGCCGGGCCGTGGGCTCGTCCGTCGTCATCGCGATCAGCAGCGTCCGCAGCGGGGGGTCGAGGTGCGGCGGCACGTCGGGGCGGCGGTGGATGCGCGCGACCGCCGACTCGAGCGCGGCGCCCGCGTACTCGCGCCGGCCGGTGAGCGCCTCCAGCAGGACCAGGCCGAGGGCGTAGACGTCCGCGGGCGGGCCGACCTCGCGGCCCTTGACCTGCTCGGGGGCCATGTAGGCCGGGGTCCCGACGGCGAGCCCCGTCGTCGTGACGCGGGTGGCGTCGAGCAGCCGCGCGACGCCGAGGTCCGCGAGGTAGGCGCGGCCGGTGCGGTCGAGCAGCACGTTGGCGGGCTTCACGTCACGGTGCACCACGCCGAGCGCGTGCAGGTGCGCGAGGGCGCCGGCGATCACGGTGCCGACCGCGATCACGCGCTCCGCCGGCACCGGGCCGAGCTCGACCAGGTCGGCGACCGACCCGCCGTCGACCAGCTGCATGACGACGTAGCCGCGGGCGTCCGCGCGGTTGCCGTCGACGCCGCTGTCGAGCACCTCGACCAGCGCCGGATGGTGCGGCACCTCGTCGAGCCCGCGGACACCGAGGCGGCGCACGTCGATCCCGGGGTGGAGCACCTTGACCGCGACCGCGCGCCCGGTGTGCAGGTCCGTCGCCCGGTGGACGTGCGCGGTCCCGCCCACGCCGATCAGCTCGTCGAGCCGGTACCGCCCGCCGAGCCGGTCCGCCACCGTGTCCGTCCCGGTGTCCATGCCGTGTGGGACCTCCTCCGCCGCCGTCGCGGCGCCGGCCGCGCGGTGCGCTCTTGGTACCCCATCCGGGTCGGTGCGCTCCCCACGCGCCCGCCGGGAAGATCGGCGGCGGCCGAACGGCGGAGACGATCTCTCAGGAACCCGCCCCGTCCGTGTCGCGTCGGTGCGCGGGGGTCGCGCGCCGGCGCCCGCGGCGGAATGATCCACCTGGTTCGACGACGCCCGGGAACGGGCACCCGGGCGCCGGCGCCGGCGGAAGGAGGGTGATGGCTCCGCGGCACGGACGCGCAGACGGGCGGATCCCCGCCGGGGAGCTGCTGCGTCGCGAACGCCGATCCCGGCAGCCGGGGCGACGCGGGTTGCTGGCGGCGCTCGCGGCCGTCGGGGTGCTCGGCGTGGGCGGGGCGGCGACCTGGGCCGCGGTCACGACGGGTGAGCCGGGGGAGGGGTCGCCGACCGCGCTGCCCACGCTCTCCTCCGCGCCCTCCGCCTCGTCGGAACCCTCCGCCGGTCCGACCCCGGGTGGACCCGAGCCGGAGGTCGACGGGCCGACGGTGCCCGAGGGGTCGGCCGGGGCGGGGTCGGGAGCGGACGGAACCGGCGGGACCGGGTCCGGGTCGGCCGGTTCCGGTGGTTCGGCGGGCTCAGGGGGCCCCGGTGGGTCGCCGGGCTCCGCGGGTTCTGGCGAATCCGGCGGGAGGGCCGGGTCCGGCGCGGGAGCGGGCTCGGGGTCCGGAGGGGCGTCCTCCGGCTCGGGCGGACCCGGCGTGATCGCTCCGGGCGGCGCCGGC
>NZ_JBHSQK010000029.1:0-7985 GCF_042658055.1 Pseudonocardia lutea | reverse complement strand
GAGTCGGACGGTTGGCTCATCCCGTAGTCGGTCTCGGGAGCGGCGACTCCATGTGGCTCGGCACCAGGCGTGATGCCCTCGCGAGCCGTGACGTTGCCGAGCGCGCGCTTACGAGCGCGCTGCTTGTGCGCCTGCAGCCCGGCGACCGTGCCGGCATCGAGGGCAATGCGGCAGGACCGAACCTGGCGGACCAGATCGAAGAGGCATCGTGCTCGGTAGACGCCATGAAGGCGATCCCCGAGGAGCCCGAGCGGACGAGCCGGCGGCTAGGGGAAGCGGTGCGCAGGCGTGAGCTGATCGCCATGACCGGGGTCTCCTCACGGTCACGGCGATCGCGGCATCTGATTGTCTGCCCATCATACAGCCGGTATGGTTTGTGCCGATACCACCGGGCAACCGGGCCCCGAGCACACAAGGAGCGCGCGTGCATCTCATCACCGGCGCCAGCGGAGAGCTGACCCAGATCACCGCGGAGCTGTTGCTGGAGCCGACCCCTGCCGACCAGGTCATCCTGACGACGCGGGTGCCCGGGGAGATTCAGTCCTTCGCCGGCCGTGGCGTCCAGGTCCGGTACGCCGACTTCACCGATTCGGACAGCCTCGAAGCGGCCTTCGCAGGGGCTGAGCGGATTCTGCTCCTGTTTACCAACCCGGTCGGCTCACACGCGGTACGGGGGGATGCCTCGGCGACGTGGCTGCCCGCCGCCCCGGTCGGCGCCGAGACCGGAGTGGAGGCCATGCGATGAGCACCGAGACGCACGCCGTCAATCGCGGAAACTACCTCGGCGAAACGGCACTGCGGCGCTTCGTCGACGTGCTCGGAGAGGACGGTGTCGTCCTCGGTGAGGGCCGCTTCCACGAACAGTACCGCGACAAGTACTGGCACCGCGACGACGACACCTACGACCCGGCAGCCGTCCTGCTCCCCCGCAACACTGAGCAGGTGCAGGCGGTCGTCCGGATCGCGAACGAGTTCGGGTTGCCGATCTGGACGTCCTCGCAGGGCCGCAACTACGGTTACGGCGGCTCTTCGCCCCGTCTGAAGGCCACCGTGGTGGTCAGCCTGTCCCGGATGAACCGCGTGCTGGAGATCAACCGCGACCTTGCGTACGCGGTGGTCGAGCCGGGAGTGCGCTGGTTCGACCTGCACGACGCGCTCAAGGAGTCCGGCAACGAGGACCTAATGGTCACCGTCCCAGATCTCGGTTGGGGCAGCGTCATCGGCAACTCCCTCGACAACGGGGTCACCTACCAGCCCTACGGCGCCGATTTCATGGCGCCGTGCGGGATGGAAGTGGTACTGGCCAACGGTGAGTTGCTGCGAACCGGCATGGGCGCCATTCCGGACAACAAGTCCTGGCACACCTACAAGCGTGGTCTGGGCCCGGTCCTCGATGGCCTGTTCATGCAGAGCAATTACGGCATCGTCACGAGGATGGGCTACTGGCTCATGCCACGGCCGGAGGCCTACGCACCCTTCTTCCTCACGGTTCCGCGGGACCAGCACCTCGAGCAAGCGATCGACATCATCCGGCGACTCCGCCTCGACGGCACGCTGCGCGGTGTGCCCAGCATGTATAACACCGTGACGCTGGCGGCCCAATTCCCTGAGGTGATGGGCCGGTTCGCCGGCGGTGACGGCGCCTTCAGCGAAGAGACCCTCGACGCGATGGCCGACGCAACCGGTCTGGGCCGGTGGGCGCTTCGCGGGGCCTTGTGGGGTGACGGCCCCGTCGTCGACCACCAGCTGGAGAAAATCCGCAAGGCGTGGAGCGCGATTCCCAACGGCAAGGTTGTCTTCGAGCGGACCTACGGCCCCGACGAGTACGACCAGATCCGCTCCATCCCCGACAAGTGCCAGGCGGGAGTTCCGAGCGTCGATCTACTCGACGCCATCCCGGAAGGGGTCGCCCATGTGGGCTTCGCCCCCGCCATCCCACTGACCGGCAAGCACGTGCGCGAGGTCGTCGACCTCTTCGAACGGATCGTGCACGAGCAGATAGGGGTCAACGTGGCCGGCGGGCTACTGATCATCAATGAGCGGACGACGCTGTACGTCACCGGGCTCAACTACGACTACCGCGACACGGAGCAGTGCCGTCAGGCCTACGACGCGGTGAAGGTGCTCGTGGCAGAGGCGGGACGGCGTGGGTACGGGGAGTACCGCGCCCACCTGGACTTCATGGACCTAGCATCGGCGCAATACTCCTTCAACAACCACGCGTACCGGCAGTTCTGCGAGACGATCAAGGACGCGGTCGACCCGAACGGGATTCTCTCGCCGGGGCGGCACGGGATCTGGCCCGAGAGACTGCGGCATCTCGCGGACCGCGGCTGAAAGGCCCGCGACGCAAAGGTCCGAGGACCCGCTCGTTCGAGCCGGGTCCTCGGACATTTTCTCCCCACTTCCCCCATATCCCGACAGCGCTTCCCCGCCAGCACTATCCGGGCCCATGTCGGAAGCGCTACCCTCTCCACCCCGCCCGTTCGAACGCCGCCTCGATCCTGGACGCGCGCTCGCCCACCATCGGATACCACTCTGGATGTGTGACGATATGGGTCTCTCCACGGGCTAGGCTGGCCAGCACGACGTCGCCCACTTCCCGCGGTTCTAGCCAACGCAGCTTCGCTATCTGCGGGTCGCTGGAGATATCGTTCTCGACGAAGGCGCTCTCCAGCCCCGGGGGTCTGGCGCGGAGGGATCGGGCGATATTGGTGCGGACCGTCCCCGGTACGAGCACCGCGGCGCCAACGTTTGAGTTCTCCCGCCGCAACTCGTGCGCCAGCGCCTCGGTGAGGCCCATGATCGCGAACTTGGTGGTGGCGTACGCGCCGAGTCCAGGCATATCGGCGACGAACCCGCCCATGGATGACGTGTTCACAAGAAACGCTGGCTCGCCGTGCTGTTTCAGCAACGGCAGGAACACGTGGACGCCGTGCAGGACACCAGTTACGTTGACATCGAGGATCCACCTCCAGTCCCCGAGGCTCATGTCGGCGATGCGGGATTCCGGTGCAACCCCGGCGTTGTTGAACACCAGGTGCACCTTGCCGAAGCGGTCCACAACCTGGTCGGCCAACGCCCGCACGCTCGCAGCATCCGAGACATCGGTGCGGATGCCCACGGCCCCGATCTCCTCGGCTACCCCATCGAGCGGATCGCCATCGATGTCGGCGATCACCACCTTCGCACCGTGCTCCACCAGCCGCTGCGCTATGCCCCTGCCGATACCGGACGCACCGCCGGTCACCACGGCGACCAGGCCGCTGACATCCTTGATCGTCGTCACTGGCACGTCTCCTCGTTCGTCGATCTGTAGGTCCTGGGCCGCACGCCGTGCCGTCCTGGCGAGAAGATCCAGTTGGGATCGATCGCACCGAGCAGCTCCGGAAACGGCCCAGTCATGGTGATGATGTTCTGCAGGTTCGGTACGCCGCGGATCACGCCGTCGGGTCGGAGCTCGCGGATGATGTCGACGGCCTGGGCGAGCCGGGCGTCCAGGGGGATGCTGAGGCAGAGCCCGGGCGTGCTCCTCCTGTCGAATCACCGCGCCCCGGGGGCTCAACTACGGTGTACGCAGAGCCCCGGACGTGGATCCGCCTCCGGCGCGGGGAGGGGGGATGGAGTCATCGTCGACGTCCTTATCCTGTCGGGACTAACAGTTCGGCCTGCGTGGGTGCGGCGCGGGCACTTCGGCACCGGATGGACGGAGCCCTCGTCGGCGCGTCACTGGGTGACCTCCTGCTTCGCGGCTCCCTCTCGGTGCCGTGCGGGAACAAGTCCCGTAATATCGCCCTACAATCAGGCTACGTTTGCGCAGGCCAGGCACTCCCGCAATGACCTGAGATTTGACGGTCACCTGATCGGCGTTGCGTCGCGCCTCCAGCACATCCATAGGGCGAGAATCGCACATTGACCTCATCATCGTATCGTACGACAATCATACGGCTTGCCGAGCTCCACTTCCGGCACAGCACTCTCAAACAAGGAGAACCGAGCAAATGACGTACCTCGTCGGCTCCCACCACGTCACGCTGACCGTGGGTGGCGCGTAGGAGGACGTGAAGTTCCACACGCGAGTCCTGGGCATGCGCTTCATCAAGAAGATCGTCCCGTACGACGGATCCGCGCCGATCTGCCACTTCTACTACTCCAACGCGAACGGCGACCCGTCGTCCGTGGTCACTACGTTCCCGTGGACTCAGGCCGGCCTCTACGGAAAGCGAGGCACCAACCAGGCGCGCGAGGTCCTCCTGTCCGTCCCGGCCGACTCCCTCGACTACTGGGTGCAGCGGCTCGGCCAGCACGACATCGAGGCCACGCGCTTCGAGGCCCTCGGCCGCGGCCGGGTCTCCTTCCACCACCCGTCCGGCATCGAGTACGTCCTGGTCGGCAACGAGAACGACCCACACGAGGGGTTCTCCGGCAAGGGTGTGTCCGCCGACGCGGCGATCCACGGCATCCATGGCGTGGGCATCCACGTGTACGACCAGGACCACATGGTCGACTTCGGGAACGAGGCGCCGCGTCCAACGAGGCCACGGTCACGGGAGTTGTTTCCACAGCCTCGCGCCCACCCCGTGATCGGCCGGGTAGCCGGTCCGCCCACGTGCGGCACGAAACTTCTGCAGGAAAGGATCAGCCAGGCGCGGGGTAGGAAGTCGGGTGGTGAGAATGGCCTCGAAACGGCCGCATCGAGCACAGCTGCCTTCACCCGAAGTTCGGCGTACTCGCGCTCGGCACACGAGCCCCACGTGATGTCGCCGCCAGGCCTGTAGATGACAACGGCTAGCTAGTGGTTCGTTACCAGCGTGCGGATCGCAACGTCGAATCGCGCCCGGGCCGGAGGCTCCACGGCCTTCGTTCTCGGATCCCGCGCGATAGCTGCTCTAGTCATGATGTCACCTTCAAGATCTAGTGTGCTGTTTTCTGTATCGAGTCGGCAGCGATCGTCGCCGACTCGATACACCGACGGACTCGTGTAGGGCGTTAGCGCGGAGCCCGGTCTGGGAAGCGCAGCGGCAGTCGCGAGAATCCGGAATGCAGCGGCTCACCGTGAGTTCGGACAGGTTCGCCATCGGGCTCGATCCAGGCTGTGCGCTGGAGCAACTGGGACAGCGTGGCCTGAATCTCCAGTCGTGCGAAGGGGGCGCCGATGCACTGGTGTGGCCCGTTGCCGAACGTTAGGTGCCGATTGGGCGAGCGGTCAATGAGGCAGCGATCGGGCTCGGGGAACTTCTCGGAGTCTCGATTGGCGGAAGCCCAGTTCAACGCCACCAGCTCGCCCTCGCTCATGGTCTGACCGTGCAGTTCGACATCGGAGCCGAGGGTGCGGGCCAGTTGGTGCAGCGGCGGGTGGAATCGCAGGTATTCCTCCACTGCGTCTGGGATCAGGGCGGGGGTGGCACGAAGTCTGATTTGATCCTTCGGATTCATGGCGATCTCATGCAACGCTGCGGTAATGGCTTGTGTCGTGGTGTCGCCACCCGCGGCGAACAGCTGGACTCCGATGGCGATGGGAATCTCAGGCGGGAACGGCTCGCCGGACTCGTCACGTGCGGCGAGCACCCCGCTCATGAGATCGTGTTCGGGATCCATCGGGTGCGCGCGGCGCGACTCGACCAGCGCGATGACGTCGTCGGTCCAGAGCGTCGCGACGAGTGCTGCAGCAGCTTCTGGGTCGTGTGCGACCGACTCAAGCTGGTGCAACTTGTCGACGAAGGTCCGCCAGGTCTCATCCGGCATGTTCATCAGCGCGGCGAGCACTCGCTGGGGGAGGGGACGGGCGAGTTCGGCAGCGGCTTCACCGCGGCCTCCTTCGATCAGGTTTGTCACATGCTCGTTGACGAAGCTCTCGATCTGTGGACGCAGCGCTTCCACCCGGGCAGCGGTGAAGTACGGGTTGAGTAGCTTGCGGTAGACGGTGTGATCCGGTGGGTTGCTCGCGATCGGGATCGACAGCGCGAAGCCCGGGAACTCCGGAAACGGCTGGCCGCTGCGGTACGTTCCGTAGTCTCGGGCCGCATTGTGAACGTCCGTATAGCGGGTCAACTGCCAGTACCCCCCATGTCGCTCGACGCGCGCAACGGGACAGCTGCGCCGCTGCTCGGCATAACGGGCGATCGCTTCTGGATGGTCCGGAATGTGGTCGGCAGACTCGGCCGCCCGGTTCTGTGTGGCTTCGATCGATTCCATGAGCGTTCTCCAATGAACAACTCGGCGGAGGGGCCTTGCTGTCGGGCTGGGTGGAGCCGACGGGTCTTGCGGTCCTTGCGAAGTGCTGCTGCGGCTCAGGTCATGCTTCTGGTGACACTCCGAGGCACACGGTTGCCAGGACTGTCAGTCCTCGACCGTGATTGGTTCGAGCTGGCCCATGATCTCGGCGCGCTGGCTCTCGAACTGCGGCGGCAACATGAAGTTGCGGCCGAGCTCCTCGGGTGACTCGTCGCAGTCCCAGCCGCCCTCGTTGTGCGTGACGGCCATCTCGAATAAGGCGCCGCCGGGCATCCGGCAGTAGACCGACTTGAAGTAGGTGCGGTCCTTCAGCTCTGAGATGTCGGTGTAGCCGGCACCCTCGATGTCGAACTTGACCGCCTGCTGGTTCTCCAGGTTGTCGAGGTTCCACGCGAAGTGGTGGTAGGTGCCGGCGCCGTAGGACCAGGTCCCTTGGTCGTCCGAGCGGTTGCCGATGACCTCGACGTAGTTGCCGAACTTGTCGTTGCCGACCTGGAACGCTGCTCGGTCGCCGTCCTCGACGATGTCGCCCTGGGAGAAGAAGACCGACTCGGCGAACTCGACAGTCCGCTCGGGGGTGTGGGCATGGATCCCGGTGCCGTGGATGCCGTGGATCCCGAACTCCTGCGGAACACCGTTGCCCGCGTAGGCGACGCGCGGGTCACCGGTGTTGCCGACCAGGGCGTACTCGATGCCGCAGGGGTGCTCAAAGGTCAGGCGGCGCTTGCCGAACACCTCGGCGTTGGCCACCTGGATCTCGTGCTCGGTGAGCCGCTTGAACCAGAAGTCCAGGGACTCCTCCGGGACCGACAGCAGGACCTCACGTGCCTGGTTGGTGCCTCGCTTGCCGTAGATCTGGTGCTGCGCCCAGGGGAAGGTGGTCACGACGCTGGACGGGTCACCAGCCGCGTTGGAGTAGTACAGGTGGTAGACGGGGGTCGAGCCGTCGTAGAGCACGGTCTTCTTGATGAAGCGCATACCCAGGATCTGGGTGTGGAAGTCGACGTCCTCCTGCGCGTGGCCGACGGAGAGCGTGACGTGATGGGACCCCTGGATGTAGCCCACGGTGGCTCCTTTCAGATGGGGCGGCAGCCGGTGCGCGACGCGCCGACGGGATGAGACTCATCCTCGCTGTCGTGCTACACCGTAGTATCGTATGACAATGCTGGCAAGGGGCGAGTACGCCGCCGGCTCCAGGCCCGGGAGGCAGGTTGGGCCTGTGAGCGGCCGGGCTGGACTAAGGAGCTTTGCTCACGCTCGCGGTGCTCATCTGCTCGCGGGCAGCTCACCGCCCGCTCGTGATCCGGCTGCTGTCGACGTGCCAGACTTATCGCCCAGCGGGGAATGTCGCCTGACGACACGGTGATGCCGTTGCTTGTTTGGGCCCGCCATCAGAGGACCACCACCGAGCGCAGCATNATCGGGAAGTCCCGGGAGGGCAGGCAGTCGCCGTACCAGCTCGACTTGAGCGAGCCGCCGCGGCCGAAGTACTCGATCAGCGGGATCTCCGGCGCGGTCAGGTCCGGGGTCGGCACCCCGACGAGCACCACGGTGCCGGCCAGGTCGCGGGCGAAGAAGGCCTGGCGCCAGGTCTCCGGGCGGCCGACCGCGTCGACCACGACGTCCGCGCCGAACCCGTCGGTGGCCTCCTTGATGGCCTCGACCGCGTCGGTCGACTTCGCGTTGACGGTGTGGGTGGCGCCGAAGCCGCGGGCCCACTCCAGCTTCCGGTCGTCGGTGTCCACGGCGAT
>NZ_JBHSQK010000028.1:0-52649 GCF_042658055.1 Pseudonocardia lutea | reverse complement strand
CCTGCCGCCGATCCCCGACCCGGGCGCCGCGCTCCCGGTCGATCCGGCGCTGCCCGTCGACGCCCCGGCGGTGCCCGCCCTGCCGGCCGACCCGGCCCTGCCCGCGGTCCCCGAACCGGCCCTCCCGCCGGTGCCCGAGCCCGCGGCCGCGGCGGCTCCCGCCGTACCCCCGGCTCCCGCCGTGCCCCCGGCGCCCGCGCCGGGCGACGCGGCTCCGGCGGCCCCGGTGGGCTGATCCCCCGCGCGCGGCGCGCAGATCTCGCGGCCCGGTCGCCCGGCTCCTCGGCGACCGGGCCGCCGTCCCGCGCGGCCGTCACGGCAGTCCCGCCGGTCAGCGCGGTCTGCGCCGGTCAGCGCCGGTCTGCGCCGGTCAGCGCCGGTCAGCGCCGGTCAGCGCCGGTCAGCGCCGGTCAGCGTGATCATGATCGTCGCGGGGTGCCGCTGCGGTTGTCCGACCGACCCTGGCCCACCACTCGTGACGATCATGGGGAAGGTGCTCCCCAACCTGCGGACCCTTTGAGCCCAAAGCCCGACTCGCGATGCCAGAGCTCCCGACTCGCGGTGCCAGAACGCCCGACTCGCGGGAGGCGCCCTCGTCGGGCGGAGCTTCAGCTCACCGCCCGGGTGTCGGCGAAGCCGTTCTGCAGGGCGACCATGACCTCGTCCAGCAGGTCGCGGAGCTCGACGTCGTCCGAGCGGAGCCACTGCTCGTAGGCCGAGATCGCGGCACCGAGGCAGACGTGGCCGAGGGTGCGCGGGAGCAGGGCGGTGGCGGGCTGCCCCAGCCGCGCCCCCGCGTAGTCCGCCACCACCCGCCGCCACTCCGCGTACCGCAGCGTCGAGTGGGCCTGCAGCGTGGGCGTCTCGAGGATCAGCCGCAGGCGCTGCCGGTGCCAGGGCTGCTCCGACGGGGGGACGTCGTTGAAGTCGAGGACCGTGGCCCGGATGCCCTCCATCACCGGGACGTCTGCGGGCAGCGCGGCGAACCGCTCCCGCATCCGCTCGAGCATCTCGTCGAAGGCGCCCCACGGGACGTCGTTCTTCGAGGCGTAGTAGCGGAAGAAGGTCCGCCGGCCGATCCCGGCCGCGTGCGCGACGTCGTCGACCGTCGTCGTGTCGAAGCCGCGCTCGGTGAACAGGTCCAGGGCGATGTGCTCGATCTCCGAGCGGCTCGTCACCGGCCGGCGCCCGGCGCGGCGCGGCCCCACCCCGTGATCGTCAGCGACAGCGGACATCGGCCCTTCCTCCGCCCGGGGACGCCGGGCTAACGTCGGTGAGACCGGGCTCACCCGCGGCGCCCGTCGTCGAGGTCATCGTACGACCGGGTGCCGCCGTGATCACCGGGGCGCAACGCGACCGAACGTCTAACAATCGGTCGACAGTCGGCGACGAAGCCGGGAGGAGCACACGTTGGGCAAGCTGGAGGGCAAGGTCGCCCTGGTGACCGGAGCCGCGCGCGGGCAGGGCCGCAGCCACGCGGTCCGGCTCGCCGAGGAGGGCGCGGACATCATCGCCGTCGACATCTGTGCGCAGGTGGACACGGTCGCCTACCCCATGTCGACCCGGGCGGACCTGGACGAGACGGTCGCGGAGGTCGAGAAGCTGGACCGCCGGATCGTGGCCCACGTGGCCGACGTCCGGGACGAGAAGGCACTGAACGCGGCGGTGGCGGACGGCGTCGCGGCACTGGGCGGGGTCGACATCGTGCTGGCCAACGCCGGCATCGCGTCGATCGGCACGGCCGAGGACGGCAACGAGGCCGCCGTGTTCCGCACGCTGATCGACATCAACCTCACCGGCGTCTGGAACACGGTCCACGCCGCCGCGCCGACGATGATCGAGCAGGGCCGGGGCGGCGCGATCGTGCTGACCAGCTCCACCCAGGGCCTCACCGGCCGGGGCGGCGACGGCAGCGGGGCGATGGACGGGTACTGCGCGGCCAAGCACGGGGTCGTCGGGCTGATGCGGACCTTCGCGCACTGGCTGGCGCCGCACAACATCCGGGTCAACAGCATCCACCCGACGGGCGTGAACACGCCGATGATCGTGAACCCGGTGGTCGAGAAGTTCCTGGCCGAGTCCGCGGACGTCGGCGACGCCCTCGCGAACCTCATGGACGTGCCGGTGATCGAGGCGCGCGACGTCAGCAACGCGATCGCGTGGCTCGTCTCCGACGAGGGCCGCTACGTCACCGGCACCACCCTGCCCGTCGACGCCGGGTTCACGGTCCGATGAGCGGGCGGGTCGAGGGGAAGGTCGCGTTCGTCACCGGCGCCGCCCGCAACCAGGGCCGCAGCCACGCGCTGCGGCTGGCCCAGGAGGGCGCGGACATCATCGCCGTGGACATCTGCGAGCCCGTACCGAGCATCGAGATGTACCCGCCGGCGACCGAGGAGGACCTCGAGCAGACCGCGAAGCTGATCGAGGAGCTCGACCGCCGGGTGGTCACCACCAAGGTCGACGTCCGGGACTCCGCGGCGCTGCAGGCCGCGGTCGACGCCGGGGTCGCCGAGCTCGGGCGGCTGGACATCGTGTGCGCCAACGCGGGCGTGTTCGAGATCCAGCCGGCGCTCGAGCTCACAGACGCCGCCTGGCGCGAGATGATCGACATCAACCTGACGGGCGTCTGGAACACCTGCCGGGCGGCCCTGCCGCACCTGATCGAGGGCGGTCGCGGCGGGTCCATCGTGATCACCAGCTCCACCGCGGGGCTCAAGGGCACGCCCAACACGGTGCACTACACGGCGGCCAAGCACGGCGTCGTCGGGATCATGCGGACCCTCGCGAACGAGTTCGCCGCGCACTCGATCCGCTGCAACACCGTGCACCCGACGGGCGTCGACACGGTGATGATCCAGAACGAGAAGACCTGGGGACTGTTCGAGCCGGACAACCCCCACCCGACGCGGGAGTCCGCGGCCCCGATCTTCGAGTCGACGAACGCGCTGCCGGTGCCGTGGGTCGAGCCGATCGACATCTCCAACGCGATCCTCTTCCTCGCGTCGGACGAGGCCCGCTACATCACGGGGGTGACGCTGCCGGTCGATGCCGGCTACACCGTCAAGTAGGGAGACACGGCGGCCGGTAGGAGAAGGAGCCGGGGGCACGGCAACGCCGGCCGCCCCCGGCTCCCGGGCCGTGCACGGCCGGTGCCGGAACGATCACAGGGAGCGTCGGCGCGGGTAGCCCCGTGGTGCCGGTCCTGCCGCCCGGCCGTCGGATTCGGCCGCATCGCCGATACGCACCTGATTTTGTCGGGGGGACCGGGCACACTCTCGGGGGTGAGGCCGGACACTCCCACTCCGGCCCGTCGAGCCGAGGGGGGACCCGGGTCATGAGCGCGACGACGACCACGTCGGCCGCGGTGTCGAGGCCGCCGGACCGCGCGGAGCTGGAGGCGCAGCTCGAGCGCTTCCGCGCCGAGCTGACCGGTTACAGCTACCGCATGCTCGGCTCCTCGTTCGAGGCCGAGGACGCCGTGCAGGAGACGATGATCAGGGCCTGGAAGGCCCTGGACAAGTTCGACGGGCGCTCGTCACTGCGCTCGTGGGTGTACCGGATCGCCACGAACGTCTGCATCGACGCGCTGAACGGGCGCAAGCGCCGCGCCGTGCCGATGGACTTCGGCGGCCCGTCCGAGCCGAGGGCCGAGAACCTGCGCGAGCCGCTGCCGGACGACACGTGGCTCGAGCCGATGCCGGACGCACGGGTCACCCCGTCGGGCTCGGACCCGGCGGACACCGCGGTGGCGCGGGAGTCGATCCGGCTCGCGTTCGTCGCGGCGCTGCAGCACCTTCCCCCGCGCCAGCGGGTCGTGCTGATCCTGCGCGAGGTGCTGTGCTGGAAGGCCGCGGAGGTGGCCGAGCTGCTCGGCACCTCGGTGGCCTCGGTGAACAGCGCGCTGCAGCGGGCACGGGCCACCCTCGACGACCGCGGGATCGGCGGCGCCGAGGACGCGGCGGCGTCTCCGCCTCCCGAGGACCACGTGGAACTGCTCGCCAAGTACGTGGCGGCGTTCGAGAGCTACGACATGCAGACGCTCGTCGCACTGCTGCACGAGGACGCCGAGCAGAACATGCCGCCGCTCGAGCTCTGGCTCAAGGGCCGGGACGACATCCTGGCGTGGATGCTGGGCCCCGGCGCGGAGTGCCGCGGCTCGCGGATGCTGCCCACCTCGGCCAACGGCGCTCCGGCGTTCGGGCAGTACCGGCTGCACCCGGACGGCGTGCACCGGCCGTGGGGCCTGCAGGTGCTGCGGATCGAGGGCGATCGGATCGCCGGGATCAGCACGTTCCTCGACACCAGGTTGTTCGCTCTGTTCGGGCTGCCCGCGGAGCTCCCGCCCGGTTCCTGACCGTTTCCCGCCGTTTCCGCGAGGTCGACGAGAAACGGCGGGGAACGGCGCGGGAAAGGCGCCGAGAACGCGGGACGCACCGGACCCGGGAATCGGGTCCGGTGCGTCATCCCCGGTTGGACGCTGAGCGTCAGCGCTGCCAGATGCCCTGGACGTCGCCGGCGTCGCAGGAGGTGCTCTGCGGGGCGGCGTCGTTGGCGGCCTGGCCACCCAGGATGCCCAGCACGCTGAGGGCCGCGTCGACGTCCACGCCGCAGACGTTGACGTTCTTGAGCACCTCGGCGTCGTTCAGGGCGTTGACCGCGATCAGGCCGTTGGCGGACGAGCCGCCGTCGCTGATCAGGCCGATGTTCTTGATGTCCTTGTCGGCCTCGTGGTGGCCGTGGCCCTTGTCACCGGCGAACGCGAGCGGGGACACCGCAACGAGGCTCGCAGCGACGCCGACGGTGACGATCCCAGCCTTCTTCAGCACAGTGCTTCTCCTGTTACGTACGGGGATCCGGTTCGTGGACCCATCGTGTTTCAGCGTGTGACTTGGGGAGCCCCGCTGATGACGGAAAAGCTATCCGCCCCACGACCGAACTACCGAGCCGTCTACCACTATCGTGTGTATGGCATTACTTTCCGTCAGGATACTGGTCTCTTCGGGCACGGATGGCCGCGGATGTCAATCTCATCCATCCGAACGTCGTCACTCCTTGCAGTGAATCATGACCCGTTCGGCCGCATATCCTTTTGTTGTGTCACTCTTCGTGTTGACGTGTTCCCGACACGGGGGCGACCGCACCACGATCGGGTGCGCTCGACGGATCACGAACCCGCCGACTCGGCCGGTCGGCGCACCCGTCGTGAGCAGCTCGCAGTCACCGAGTGCGACCGGGGACACAGCCGTACCTCCGTCCTTCGCCCCGTGGGCTGCGGCCGCAGATCCGGCACGTCGGCTAGCGGGTTCGCCGGACCCGGCCGCGCGGCTTCCACACGGACAGCCCCGTGGCGAGCACGAGCAGGGTGACCGACACGGAGGGCGGCATGAACAGCCGCGGGACCTCGACGGCATCGGGCACCCCCGCCGCGAGGGCCCGGCCGTGCCGCCCGGCGTCGTCCAGACCGGGCCCCAGCAGCACCACGACCAGGGTCACGAGCACCAGGTTCAGCACCAGCTTGATCGCCACCCACCAGTACCGGACCAGCCCCCACCGCGTCACGAGCCCGAGCGCCACCCCGCTGAGCAGGCTCAGCACCGCCACCGTGAGGAGTGGCCAGAACAGCAGCGGCAGCACCTGGTGGCAGGCCGCGGTCCAGGACGGCTCGAGCATCGGCACGAACACCAGGACCGCGAGGGCGACGTCGAGCCCGATCCACGCCGCCGTCGCCACGACGTGCGCCACCAGCAGGGCGAGGCGCACCGCCCGGGGCACGGGCAGGCGGATCGGGTCGCGCACGGCGCGAGGGCGGGCGGTCACGGCGGTCATGTCCCCTCCTCGACCAGGATGTCCCGAGGGTCGCAGCGCCGGTGCACGGGCGAATCGGGCCCGGGAGGGCTGTGCCCGTACCGCATGGGACGCGTTGCGGCCGGAGGGTGTACTCCCCCGGGCGTAGGCGTGCGCGGTGGACCGCGGGAGATCAGGTGTCGGACGCGGCCCGGCGGGCTCGCCAGTTCTCCACCTTGCGCCGCGCCAGCCCGTGGGCCTCGGCGATCAGGTCGTCGAGCAGGCCGGTGGTCCGCGAGCCCGGAACGAGCACGCAGATCCAGTGTCGCCCGGCGTAGATCGGGTGCGGCAGGAACTCGTCGAGGGCGGTGAGGTCGGCGCCGAACGCCAGCTGTGCGTAGCGCGCCTTCGACACCCCGAGGTTGAGCCGGAAGACGCCGGGCCGGTCGAGGTCCGAGACGTCGTCGTACCGGTCGCCGGTCACGATCGTGGCGAAGGGCTGCTTGCGCTCGTCGGGCAGGTCGCCGTGCGGGTCGTGGACGAAGAACAGGTCTCCGGCCGCCTCCAGCACCACCGCGCCCGGACAGCCGGCGAGGATGCGCCGGCGCAGCTCGTCGATGTCCATGCCTTCGACCATGTCATTGAAGTGCGGGTTGAGACTCGAACAGAGGACCGGACACGACACCGCCGGCCCGGCAGACTGGGCCATGACGGCGTCGGCGCGCCCGGCGCCTCCCCTGCTCGCGATCCCCGCCGGCCGGATCGCGCTGCGTGACGAGGGCACCCGCACGATCTGGCAGGTGGAGGTGCCGGCCCTCCGGCTCGCGCCCGTCCCGGTGACCGTAGGGGAGTACCACGACGGTGACAGCCGGCTGCCGGTCACCGAAGTCTCCTGGTTCGACGCGCTCCGCTTCTGCAACGCCCGGTCGGCGGCCGAAGGTCTCCACCCCTGCTCCACCCTCGGCAGCGACCCGGACGGACTGGACGTCGAGTGGGACCGGTCGGCCACGGGCTACCGGCTGCCCACCGAGGCCGAGTGGGAGCTCGCCTGCCGGGCCGGCAGCACGGACGTGCGCCCGGGCGGGCTCGACGACATCGCCTGGTACCGCGCCAACTCCGGCGGGCACCCGCACGAGGTCGGCACACGCGCCGCGAACGCGTGGGGCCTGCACGACATGATCGGCAACGTCTGGGAGTGGCCCTGGGACCGGTTCGACACCGAGGTCTACGGGCCCTACCGCGTGTTCCGGGGCGGCGGGAGGTTCGACCCGCCCCGGGCCTGCCGCGCCTCCTGCCGCCGCAAGAGCCACCCGACGCTCCGGATCGACGACCTCGGCTTCCGCCTCGCCCGCTCGGCCTGACCGGCCCTCGGTGCGACGGAGCGGACGATCACCGATCGTGGACACCGACGGTCGATTTCCGACCGGCCCGGTCCACGACCGGTGATCTCGATCGGCTCGCCCTCGGCTCCTCCGCCAGACCGTCTTCCACCTCAGGTCCGCGAAGCACGGCCCCCGGGTGGCCTCCGAGACCGTGATGTCGTTGTGCCCGGCCTTCCACTCGAGCATCGTGCCGATCGTCAGCGCGACCGGACCCTCGCTCCACCCGCCTGCGATCCGCGTCTCAGCCGCTTCGATCGCTGCAGGGTGGATCGGGGACTTCGAGGTCGAGAACAAGGGAGGCGGCACTGTGCGCTTCGGCATCTCGTCCCGACCTGGCAGCCGCAGGACTCCTCGGATGACACCGGTGCCGCAGCGACTGCGACAGCTGAGCGATTTCGGGAGAGCCAGGCTGAGAGAAGTGCCTGGTGAGAAGGTGTGGCCAGGGGCGGGGTCGAACCGCCGACCTTCCGCTTTTCAGGCGGACGCTCGTACCAACTGAGCTACCTGGCCCTGGCTCCGGAGAACCGAGAGAGTGGAGCGACCCAGACGGGACTCGAACCCGCGACCTTCGCCGTGACAGGGCGACGCGCTAACCAACTGCGCCACTGGGCCTTGCTGTTGTCACCGTACCCCCAACGGGATTCGAACCCGCGCTGCCGCCTTGAAAGGGCGGAGTCCTAGGCCGCTAGACGATGGGGGCTCGGATCACCACTGGTGTTCCTCGACCTCCAACGGCTGTCCGTTGGGAGCGAGGAAAGCATATGACACGCCCTCACGCGGCCCCAAATCGCCCCCCTCTTACCGCGTTCCCGCAGGTCACACCGTGTGCGGTGGCGCCGATCGGGACCGTTCGGCCCGGTCGGGCCGCAGTGTGACCTGCGGTACACCTCTCAGCGGCAGACCGGCGGCGGCAGGTCCGGGTTGGCGGACACCAGCCCGAGCATGTCGAGCAGCAGCCGGAGATCGTCCGGGTCCTGCGAGTTCTCGGCGACCACGAGCCGGGCGCGGTGCACCTCGTCGTCGGAGACCCGGTAGGCGTCTGCCGCGTTGCGCGGGCCGGGGATCGCCCCGGAGGTCCGGTCCTCGCCGCTGCCGGCGACCCCGTTCGCGACCCCGCCGACCGAACTGCCCCTCACGCTGTCGATCCCGCTCAACGACGTCTCCCCTTCGGTCGCGACCCTGGCGACCCGGGGCGACCCCAGGGCGGAGACGGGCACGACCGAGCGCGCGGTCGCCGATCCCCCGACCGGCGCCGCGTCCCGTGACCGGCGTACACCCTGCGGCCACCCCCGTGGCCGTGGCCGGAACGTTACCCATCCGAGACCCGCCTCGCATGCCCCTTCCCGGGTGAGGACGACGACGGTGCGTCACACGATCGCCACGGTGCGAACACCGCCGCCCCAGGGACGCTCGTACCCCCTCGGGGTATAGTCGTCCCCGAGAGCGACATCACGGGCGACCCAGGGAGGAACGCGATGCCCGGTTACTCCGACGCCCGCGAGGCCCATCTGCGCCGGCTGCGCCGCATCGAGGGCCAGATCCGCGGCCTGCAACGCATGGTGGACGACGACGTGTACTGCATCGACGTCCTCACCCAGGTCTCCGCGGCGACCCGGGCGCTGCAGTCCTTCGCTCTCGAGCTGCTCTCCGAGCACATGGCGGGATGCGTCGTCGACGCCGCCCGCAACGACCCCGAGGAGGGCGCGGCGAAGGTGAAGGAGGCCGCCGACGCCATCGCCCGCCTCGTCAAGTCCTGACCACCCGCGCACCCGAGAGGCTCCCCACCCATGAGCGTCGAGACCCCGTTCCGCACCACCGTCACGGTCGTCGGCATGACCTGCGGACACTGCACCAGTTCGGTGCAGGAGGAGGTCGGCGAGGTCGCCGGCGTCCGTTCGGTCGAGGTCGACCTGGCCAGCGGCGCCGTCACCGTGACCGCCGACCGCGAGATCGGCCGCGACGAGATCGAGGCCGCGGTCGTCGAGGCCGGCTACTCGCTGGCCTGAGCCCGCCCCACCGCGACGGCACCCTCGTTCGGGGGTGCCGTTCGTGCGTCCGGGTGACGGCGCGCGGTTACCCTCCCCGCATGGCAGGCTTCCGGGAACGACGCCCGTCGCGCCACGGCGCGCCCGCCCGCAGGGCCGACGGGCTCGAGCAGCACGACCCGGAGCTCGACTCCTACCTCGCCGCCCTCGCGCGCGACGCCGCACCGGGTGCCACCGAGACGACCGGCCGCTTCGGCACCGCGCAGGTCTTCCAGCTCCGGTTGCCGGCGCTGCGCATCGAGCAGCTCCGCCGGGTGGCCGAGGAGCGCGGGATCTCGCCCGGCGCGCTGGCCACCGAGTGGGTGCTCGAACGCCTCGAGCAGGAGGACGCGCCGACCGGGCCGATGCCGGTCACCGCGGCCGAGGCCGGCCGGAGGGCCCAGCTCCGCCTGCGTCGGCGCCGCTGACCCGCTCCCGCACCCCGCGGGGACCCGGCTCCGCCTCTCGGCCCGGACCTCGACGCCGAGCTCGAGCCGGACCGGAGGCGAACCTGGGCCCCTCGCTCAGCGCGGCGCCGACACCAGCACCTTCGCCGCGTCGCCCTCGGCCAGGCACGGGCTGCCGGTGAGCCGCGTCGGCTCCACGGCGTCCGCGAGCGCCCGGTATCCGGCCGCGGAGAGGTGCAGGCCGTCGCCGGAGTCGAACGCCGGCGCGAGCCGGCCGGGATCGGCCGGGTCGGCCACCGCGGCCGCGAAGTCGAACACGCCGTCGGCGTGCGCCGGCCCCTCCGTCCGGATCCACCGGTTGACCGCCTCCCGCTGCACCACCGCGAAGGGCGCGCCGTGCGGACCCGCGGTGGAGGGCGTGATCGTGGTGAGGAAGATCCGGCGCCCGTCGGCGCGCACCCGGTCGGCGTAGGCGATCAGCCCGGTGACGATCTCCCCGGCGTCGCGACCGGCGGCGAGGTCGTTGGTCCCGATGTGCAGGACGACGTCGGCGGCGCCCGGGACCGAGGCGACGTCCGCCGGGTAGCGGGCCGCCGGGGCCTCCCCGGTCCCGCCACCGAGCAGCTGGTTCGCCGAGATGCCGGCGTTGAGCACGGGCATGGCGAGCCCGCCGGTCAGCCGCCCGGCCAGCGCGTCGGACCACCGGTCGTCGCGGTCGGGGTCGCTGCCGACGCCGTCGGTGATCGAGTCGCCGACCAGGACAACGGCGTTCTCGGCGCGGGGCGCCAGGACGTCGACGCCGGTGAGCACGAACCACGAGGAGACCGCGCGGCGGAACGGGTCCGGCTCGGCCGAGTCGGTGACGTCCCCCGGCCCGGACACGTACGAGGTCTGCAGGGCGACCGGGTGCACGGCGACCTGGTCCGGCTCCGCCGGCAGGTACAGGCTGATCGCGAGCGGGGTGCCGCGCTGGGCGACGAAGGCCACCGGGTCGCTGGTGAGCTCCTGCCCCGGCGGCACGACGACGGCCGGCGCGCCCGCGAAGAGGACCGGCCGCACGGTGCCGGGCACGAGGGCGGCGCCGGAGCCGGCCTCGGCCGCGGACGCGGCGTCGATCCGCAGGGGCTGGGTGCCGAACCGGTTGGACACCCGGATCCGCAGCCCGGAGCCGGTGGCCTGCGGCCGCACCACCATGCGCAGCGTGCGCCCGGCCAGGTCGGCGGGCTGACCGGCCTGCGGGCTGGTCCGCCACGCCGCGACCCAGGCGGGACCGCACGGCACCGGCGCGCCCGCGTGCTCGGCGCCGGACGCGCCCGTCGACCCGAGCGGCAGCAGCGCGACGGCCAGGCCGAACACGGCCGCGGCCGCCACCAGGCCCGCCGCCAGTCCCCGACCACCCCGGAACCGGTGCAGAGCGTCCACCTACACCCCTTCGCCGATCACGGATCACCCGACCGGGGCGTGCCGGCGGGGCGTTCTCCTCACCCGAACGAACGATCTCGCGCGCCGCTCGGCCTATCGGCCATCCGAGTGGTGACGTTACGTCGACCACTCATGACGGTCCGTCGCCTCACCGAAGGGACGGTTCACCGCCCCGCGCGGGCCCGGTTCGGCCTAGGGTCAGGGGCCGGGAAGTGCGAGGACGTTCGGGATCGGGAGGCCGTTGTGGGCGCGTACGAGGACGTTTTCCGGGCCAGCGTGGAGGACCGGGAGGGGTTCTGGCTGCGGGCGGCGGAGGCGCTCGACTGGCACACGCCGCCGACGAGAGCACTGGACGAGTCGAACCCGCCGTTCTACCGCTGGTTCCCGGACGGGGAGATCAACGTCGCGCACAACGCGCTGGACCGCCACGTCGACGCCGGGCGGGGCGAGCAGGCGGCGCTGATCTACGACTCGCCGGTCACCGACACCAAGCGGACCTACACCTACTCCCAGCTGCGCGACGAGGTCGCCCTCTTCGCCGGGGTGCTGCGCGAGCTGGGGGTGGGGCACGGGGACCGCGTGGTGATCTACATGCCGATGGTTCCCGAGGCCGCGATCGCGATGCTGGCCTGCGCGCGGCTCGGCGCGGTGCACTCGGTGGTGTTCGGCGGGTTCGCGGCCAAGGAGCTCGCGGTCCGCATCGACGACGCCGCGCCGAAGGTCGTCGTCTCGGCCTCGTGCGGGATCGAGGGCAAGCGGGTCATCGAGTACAAGCCGCTGCTGGACAAGGCGATCGAGCTCTCCGCGCACAAGCCCGACCGCCAGGTGATCCTGCAGCGCCCGCAGGCCGAGGCCGCCATGGGTGACAACGACGTCGACTGGGCCGAGGCGGTGGCGAAGGCGTCGCCGGCCGACCCGGTGCCGGTGCGCTCCACCGACCCGCTCTACGTGCTCTACACCTCCGGCACCACCGGCAAGCCCAAGGGTGTGGTCCGCGACGGCGGCGGCTACGCCACCGCGCTGGCCTGGTCGATGCCCAACGTCTACGACGTCTCCGCCGGCCAGACGATCTTCACCGCCTCCGACGTCGGTTGGGTCGTCGGGCACTCCTACATCGTCTACGCGCCGCTGCTGGCCGGAGCGACCACGATCCTCTACGAGGGCAAGCCGGTCGGCACCCCGGACGCCGGGCAGTTCTGGCGGGTCATGTCCGAGTACGGGGTGCGGTCGATGTTCACCGCGCCGACCGCGTTCCGGGCCCTGAAGAAGGAGGACCCGAACGGCGAGTACCCCCGCAAGTACGACCTCTCGGGCCTGAAGTACCTGTTCCTGGCCGGGGAGCGGCTGGATCCGGAGACCTATCGCTGGGCCTCGGAGCTGCTGGGCATCCCGGTGATCGACCACTGGTGGCAGACCGAGACCGGATGGCCGATCGTCGCGAACCCCGCGGGCATCGAGCTGCTGGAGATCAAGCCGGGCTCGCCGACCCGCCCGCTGCCCGGCTGGGACATCCAGGTCCTCGACATCGACGGCAAGCCGGTCCCGGCGGGCCAGGACGGCGCGATCGTCGCCAAGCTCCCGCTCCCGCCCGGCGCCTTCCCCACGCTGTGGAACGACGACGAGCGGTTCGTCAAGTCGTACATGTCGGCGTTCGAGGGCTACTACCTCACCGGCGACGGCGGCCGGATCGATGAGGACGGCTACGTGTTCGTCATGGGCCGCACGGACGACGTCATCAACGTCGCCGGGCACCGGCTCTCGACCGGCGGGATGGAGGAGGTCCTGGCCTCGCACCCGGACGTGGCCGAGTGCGCGGTCATCGGCGTGGCCGACCAGATGAAGGGCCAGATCCCGCGCGGGTTCGTGGTCCTCAAGGCCGGCGTCATGGATCGAGAAGGGGCCTCCGCGGAGGGGTACGAGGACAAGCTGCGCGCCGAGCTGGTGCAGATGGTGCGCGACCAGGTCGGCGCGGTGGCCTCGCTCAAGGAGGTCGCGATCGTCCCGGCGCTGCCCAAGACCCGCTCCGGGAAGATCCTGCGCAAGACCATGCGCGGCATCGCCGACGGCCTCGAGGAGCCGGTGCCCTCGACCATCGACGACGCCTCGGTCCTCGACACCCTGCGGCCGGTGCTCCGCAAGGACTAGCGGACGTACGTACCAAAGATGGATGAGACGGGGTAATACGGAGGTAATTCCTTGCGATGAGTGGGTCGGCCGCCGCGAAGACCCGGCGGCCGAGATCACGTCGAGAGGACATCGATGCCCACTCGTGCCCCCGCACGCCCCCTCGTCCGTACCGCCGCGCTGCTCGCCTCCGTGTCGGCCGCGCTGCTGTTCGGAGCCACCGCGCCCGCGCTCGCGCAGCCGACGGCGAACGACAAGGACTGCTCCGACTTCGGTTCCTGGCGTGAGGCGCAGAACTTCTTCCTGAGCGCCGGCTCCGGCGACCCGCACGCCCTCGACGAGGACGGCGACGGGATCGCCTGCGAGACGCTCCAGGGCGCTCCCGGGTCCACCCCGACCACGACGCCGAAGCCGACCACGCCCAAGCCCACTCCGGCCACGCCGAAGCCGACCACGCCCCCGTCGCACGGCGACGACCACGGGAACGGCGGTGGCCACGGCGACCACGGCGGCAAGGACGACCACGGCGGCCGGGACGACCGGGACGACCGGGGCGGCCGTGACGGCCACGGCGGCCGGGACGACCGCCACGACACCGGCTGGTCCGGCCGCGACGCCCACGGCGACCGGGACGACCGGGACGACCGGGACGACCGGGACGACCACGGCACCACCGACGGCGGCGACCCCACCTCGGTCGACGCGGCCGCCGTCGTCGTGGCCGGCGACCGGGACTGCGCCGACTTCGTTACCCAGGCGGAGGCCCAGGCCGTGCTGATGGCCGACCCCTCGGACCCGGAGCGGCTCGACGCCGACTCGGACGGCATCGCCTGCGAGGACAGCTTCGGCACCGAGGGCCGCCAGGTCGCGGTGTACCCGGTCGGCGGCGTCGCGACGGGCGGGGCCGGCCTCCGATGAGCACCGCCCGGATCTCGTCGCGCGCCGGCCGGGCGGGCCGGTTGCGCCTGCTGGCCGCCGCCGCGCTCCTCGCGGCCCTGGCCGGCTGCAGCGCACCACAGCCCGGTACGCCGGGCGCCGCGGCGTCGGGTGCGGGGGTGCAGACCACCGCGCAGGCACCCGCCGCGTCCGCGGCGTCCCTGGCCGCGTCGGCACCCGAGCGGCTCGAGGTCCCTTCGATCGGCGTCGCGTCCGGCCCGCTGCTGAAGCTGGGCCTGACCGCCGACGGCGCCCTCGAGGTCCCCGCCGACGCGACGACCGTCGGCTGGTTCGGCCTCGGACCCACGCCCGGGGCGACCGGTCCGGCCGTCCTGGCGGCGCACGTCGACTACGCCGGCGTGCCCGGGACCTTCCACCGCCTCTCCGCGGTGGCGGTCGGCGACGAGATCCGGGTGGCCCGTGCCGACGGCACCACCGCGCTGTTCACCGCCTACCGGGTGGCGCAGTACCCGAAGTCCGGCTTCCCGACCGAGGAGGTCTACGGCGACACCCCGGGCGCCGAGCTGCGGCTCATCACCTGCGGCGGCGCCTTCGACGGCACCACCCGCTCCTACGCGGACAACGTCGTGGTCTACGCCCGCCTGACCGGCACCGCCTGACGACCCGTCCCGTGACCGCCCTCGCGGCGGGCCGCCGGCCCGGGGAGACCCTTCCGGCCGGGGGCGCGATCGTGATCCACGTTCGGGCGGCGGAAATGCCCGGAGAGCCGACCTTCCGCCGGCCGGACGTGGATCATGCAGCGGACCGCTCGTGCCCCGTCCGGCGGCACGGCGGCCCGTTCACCCGAACGTGTAACACCCGGGTCCGGGACCTGCGATGAGGGAACGACGGCACGCTCCCCCCTCGGCCGTCGCATCCCACCGGAGAGGACCCGACCTCCGATGCGTCACCCGCTCCGCCCGCGGCTGCCCGCGGTGCTGGCGGCGATCCTGGCTGTGGCCGCGGTCGGCGGCCTGACCGGCGCAGCGCTCGTCGTCGACACCGGCACGCCGGGCCCCGCGCCGCCCGCCCGGCTGGCCACCGCCGCGTTCCGCGAGGCCGTGCCAGGCGGTCTGCACCCGTCGGCGCATCGGCCCCGCACCCCCGTCACCACCCCGCAGGCACCCGCCCCGCTGGCCCTCGCCGGCGCCGTCCGGGCCGCCGCGGCCGCCCGTGCGGAGGGCGACCGGGCCCCCTGCCCGAGCACCCGCGCGGCCGCGCCGCGCCTACCCGGCGCGGCCTCCAGGCAAGGGTGTCCTGAGTCACCCGCCCTCGACCCCGCAGGTCCACCATTGACGCCATGAAGGTTCACGTGGACTTCGACCTGTGTGAGAGCAACGCGCTGTGCATGGCCGCCGCACCGGAGGTCTTCGAGGTGCGCGACGACGACTTCCTCTACATCCTCGACGAGAACCCGCCGGAGGAGCTGCGCGGTAAGGTCGAGGAGGCCGTCCGGGCCTGTCCCAAGGCCGCCATCACACTCGAGGGATAGTTGCCGGGCCCCGGGGCCAGCGGCGAGGATCGGCGGATGGACACGGTCTGGACCACGCCGCTGACGCCGCTGAGCTTCCTGGGCCGCTCGGCCGAGGTGTACCCGGGCAAGACCGCGATCGTCTACGGCGACCGCACCTGGACCTACGCGGAGTTCGCCGCGGAGACGACCCGGGTGGCGCACGGGCTGCGCGGCTCCGGCGTCGAGCGCGGGGACCGGGTGGCGTACCTGCTGCCCAACCTCCCCGAGATGCTGGTCGCGCACTTCGCCGTGCCGCTGGCCGGGGCGATCCTGGTCGCGATCAACACCCGGCTGTCCACCGAGGAGATCCGCTACATCCTCGACCACTCGGGCTCGAAGGTGCTCGTGGTCGACGCCGCGCTGTACCCCCAGGTCGAGCCGGTCGTCCGGGAGCTCAAGACGGTCGAGGAGATCATCACGGTGGTCGACCCGGCGAACCCGGGCGACGGCACCGGCTCCGGTGTGCGCTACGACGACCTGCTCGCCCGCGGCTCGGACGACCCGCTGCCCTGGGAGGTCGCCGACGAGGACTCGACGATCTCGATCAACTACACCTCGGGCACCACCGGCAAGCCCAAGGGTGTGCAGTACTCGCACCGCGGCGCGTACCTGAACTCCTTCGGCGAGATCGTGCACTCGGCGCACACGCCGGACAGCGTCTACCTCTGGACGCTCCCGATGTTCCACTGCAACGGCTGGTGCACGCCCTGGGCGCTGACCGGTATCGGCGGCACCCACGTCTGCCTGCGCGAGGTCCGCGGCGACCGGATCTGGGAGCTGATCAGGGAGCACCGGGTCACGCACCTGAACGGCGCGCCCACCGTCGTCACCACGATCATGCGCGCGGAGCAGGCGACGAAGCTGGACTACCAGCTCGTCGTCACCACCGCCGGCGCCCCGCCGAGCCCGACCACGATCCTGCAGATGGAGCGGATGGGCTTCCGGATCGTGCACGTCTACGGGCTCACCGAGACCTACGGGCCCTACTCGGTGAACCAGTACCAGCGCGCCTGGGACGCGCTCGACGCCGAGGAGCGGGCGCGCCTGCAGGCCCGGCAGGGCGTCGGGATGCTGCAGACCGACCGGGTGCGCGTGGTGGACAAGAACCTGCGCGACGTGCCGCGGGACGGGCAGACGATGGGCGAGATCGTCATGCGCGGCAACAACGTGATGACCGGCTACTACGAGGACCCGGCTGGCACCGAGAAGGCGTTCGAGGGCGGCTGGTTCCACTCCGGCGACCTGGGCGTGATGCACCCGGACGGCTACGTGGAGCTGCGCGACCGCGCCAAGGACATCGTCATCTCCGGCGGCGAGAACATCTCCACGGTCGAGGTCGAGCAGGCCGTCGTGTCGCACCCGGCGGTCCTGGAGGCCGCGGTGATCGGCGTGCCGGACGAGCAGTGGGGCGAGCGTCCCAAGGCGTTCGTGGTGCTGGCGCCCGGGGGCGAGGCCACGCCCGAGGAGCTGATCGACCACGTGAAGGCGAAGATCGCCCGCTACAAGGCCCCGCGGGAGGTGGAGATCGTCGAGGAGCTGCCCAAGACCTCCACGGGGAAGATCCAGAAGTTCGAGCTGCGCGCCCGGGCCACCCGGTGAGCGGCGAGCACCCCTGGGTCGCGCTCACGCCGCGGCCAGGCTCCCGCCGCCGTCGACGCGCAGCGTCTGGCCGGTGATGAAGCCGGCGTCCTCCGACAGCAGGACACAGATCGCGGCGGCCGGTTCGGAGGGCGTGCCGATGCGGTCGAGCGGGATGCCCGCGAGGTAGCGCGCCTCGGCCGGCGAACCGGACGGCGTGTTGCTGCGGAACAGCTCGGTCTCGGTCGGCCCCGGCGCGACGGCGTTGACGGTGACACCGGTGGGACCGAGCTCCTTCGCCCAGATCCGGGTACACGCCTCGAGCGCGGCCTTCGCGGCGCCGTACGCGGTGCGCTCCGGCGTCCCGAGCGCGACCATGCTGGTGACGTTGCCGATCCGGCCCCGGCCTGCGGCGCGCATGCCCGGCAGCGCGGCCTGGGCGACCTGCACGGCGACCCGGACGTTAGCGTTGCTCATCGTGAGCCACGACCAGACCGCCCTCCGCGTGGGCGCCGGCGCGGTCGCGATCACCACGTCGACCGTGCTGCCGATCTTCCTGACCGGTGCGCTGGCGGTCCAGATCTCCGCGGAGCTGGGCTTCGACCCGGCGGGGCTCGGCCTGGTCGTGGCGCTGTACTTCGGCGTGTCGGCGCTGGTCTCGCTGCCCGTCGGGAAGATCGTCGAACGCCTGGGCTCGGGCCGGACGAGCCGGATCGCCGTGCTCGGCGCCGCAGCGTTCATGCTGCTCACGGCCGGGCTGGCCCGGAACTACGCCTCGCTCGTCGCGATCCTGCTGTGCGGTGCGTGGTGCAACGTCATGGGCCAGCTCTCGTCGAACCTCACCCTGGCGCGGTCGATGCCGGCCGCCCGGATGGGGCTGTCGTTCGGGGTCAAGCAGGCCTCGGTGCCGCTCGCGACGCTGCTGGCCGGCGTCGCGGTCCCGGCCGTCGCGCTGACCGTCGGCTGGCGCTGGGCCTACGTGATCGGCGCGGCGCTGGCGCTCACCTCGCTCGCCGCCGCCCCGCGCGGCTCCGGCCCGGCCACGAAGGACCGGACGGTCCCCGAGGACCGGGCGACGGCGGCGCTGTCGGTGATCGGGGCGGCCGCCGGGCTGGGCGCGGCGGCCGCGACCGGCCTGGGCATCTTCCTCGTGGCCTCGGCCGTGGACCGGGGCGTGGACCCCGGCGTGGCCGGGCTCGTGCTGACGCTCGGCAGCGTCGTCGGGCTGCTGATGCGGATGCTGCACGGGTGGCTGGCCGACCGCCGCGCCGGCGGGCACGTCGCCGTGGTCGCGGGCTGCCTGCTGCTGGGCGCGGTCGGGCTGCTGCTGCTCGCCGTGCCGGGTCCGGTCGCGCTGGTCGCCGGCACCGTCCTGGGCTTCGGGCTCGGCTGGTCGTGGCCCGGGCTGCTGCAGTTCGCGGTGGTACGGCTCAACCCGTCGGCGCCCGCGGCGGCGACGGCGATCGTGCAGGTGGGCGTGTACGCCGGCGGGTTCCTCGGGCCCGTCGGGTTCGGGTTCCTGGCCGCGCGCGCCTCGTTCACCACCGCCTGGCTCGTGGCCGCGGCCGCCATGGTGGTGGCCGGGGTCGGCGTCCTGCTGGGCCGCCGGATGCTCCTGGCCCACACGCGCAGGTCCGCGGGGGCCGTGCGTGCCGGGCGTCCCTCCGGACGCCCGGCACTCACGGGTCAGCGGGTGAGGCGCAGGCCCTCGTAGCCGCGCTCGGCCACCTCGTCACAGGCGGCGAAGTAGTTGTTCGCGCCGCCGAACCAGACGTTCACCACGTGGGCCTTGCCCGGGATGTTCGCCCCGGTGAACCACGAGTGCACCCCCTCGCCGAGCGTCAGCAGCGTCGGCTCGACGGCCTCCTGCACCCGCCGGCCCCAGTCGGCCTCCGCCTCCTCGGTCGCCTCGACGGTCCGGACGCCCTCGGCCCGGGCGTGGTCGAGGACGTTCCCGATCCACTCGACGTTCTTCTCGATGCACACCGGCAGGTTCGCGAACGGGCTCATCGGCCCCGAGATCGTGAACAGGTTCGGGAAGCCCGCCACGGTCAGCCCGAGGTAGGTCTTCGGCGCGTCCAGCCACTTCTCCTTGAGCGTCAGCCCGTCGCGCCCCCGGACGTCGATCGCGGTGAGCGCACCCGTGACGGCGTCGAACCCGGTGGCGAGGACCAGGACGTCGAACTCGTACTCGGCGTCGGCGGTCCGGACGCCGGCGGGCGTGATCTCCCGGATCGGCGCGCCCTTGGCCGAGACGTCGACGAGGGTGACGTTGTCGCGGTTGTAGGCCTCGTAGTAGTCGTGCCCGGCCGGCGGCCGCTTGCCCGAGTACGGGTAGCCGCGGGGCGAGAGCAGCTCGGCCACCTCCGGGTCGTACACGATCTCCCGGATCTTCGACCGGATGAACTCGGCCGCGGCCTCGTTGGCGTCCGGATCGAGGATCAGGTCGTCGAAGGTCTCGAACAGGAACCGGAAGCCGCCGCGCGCCCAGCCGTCCTCGAAGATCCGGCGGCGCTCCTCCTCGTCGAACTCCATCGCCGGGCCGTGTCCCGGGTCGAAGGGCATGGCGAACGAGTGGCCGCGCGCCTTCGCGAGGATCTCGTAGTGCCGCGCCTTGAGGTCGGCGATCTCGTCCGGCTCCAGCGGCCGGTTCTGTGCCGGCACGACGTAGTTGGGGGTGCGCTGGAACACCGTCAGCGACGCGGCCTCCTGCGCGATGATCGGGATCGCCTGTACGCCGGTGGCGCCGGTGCCGATGATCCCGACGCGCTTGCCGGCCAGGTCGACGCCCTCCGCGGGCCAGCGGCAGGTCAGGTACAGGTCGCCGGCGAAGGAGTCGAGGCCGGGGAACTCCGGGACGTGCGGGTGGGTGAGGAAGCCGAGCCCGGTGACGATCCACTTCGCGCGCAACAGCTCGCCCGAGTCGGTGGTGACGTCCCACCCGTCCTCGCGGAACTCCATCGCGGTCACCCGGGTCGAGAAGGTGATGTCGCGGCGCAGGTCGAACTTGTCCGCCACGAAGTCCAGGTAACGCAGCATCTCCGGCTGGCCCGGGTACCGCTCGGACCAGGTCCACTCCTGGACCAGCTCCTTGCTGAAGGAGAGCTGGTAGTAGTAGCACTCGCTGTCCGTCCGGGCGCCCGGGTAGCGGTTCCAGAACCACGTCCCGCCGACGCCGCTGCCGGCCTCGATCACGCGGGCGCGCAGGCCCGACTCGCGCGCGCGGTGCAGCATGGCCAGCCCGGCGAAGCCGGCGCCGACGATCACCAGGTCCAGGTCGTCGTTCATACGGGGCTCCTCACAGTCCCAGGCGGGGGCGGAGCCAGGCCGCCATCGCCGCGATCGTGGCGTCCGCCTCGGGCGCGCGGCCCGCGGAGAACGGGTAGACGTGCTGCATCTCCGGGACCACCTCGAGCGTGGAGTCCACGCCGGCCACCCGGGCCTTCTCGTGGAACTGCTCGGCGTTGTCCAGGAGGGTCTCGTGGCCGCCGGCGCACAGGTACAACGGCGGCAGGCCGGCCGGGTCGGCGTACAGCGGGTTGGCGAGCGGATCCCGGCGGTCGCCGCCCTCGCCGAGGAACATCCCCGACATCCCGTGCAGAATCTCCTTGCCGACCAGGGCGTCCGTGCCGGCGTTGGAGTCCAGGGTCCTGCCGACGTGCTCCATGTCCAGCCACGGGGACATCGGCAGGATCGCCCCCGGCAGCGGGTCCCCCTCGTCGCGCAGCTTGAGGACGGTCGAGATCGCCAGGTTCCCGCCCGCCGAGTCGCCGGCGGTCGCGACGTGCCCCGGCTCGAACCCCTGCCCGAGCAGCCACCGGTACGCCGCGACGGCGTCCTCGAGCTGCGCGGGATAGGGGTTCTCCGGGGCCCGCCGGTAGTCCAGCACCAGCGCACGGACCCCGGCCGCCTTCGCCAGGTGCCCCGCGATCTTGCGGTGGGTCGCCGTGGACCCGACGACGAAGCCGCCGCCGTGCAGGTAGAGGACCACCCGGTCCTCGGCCGCGTCGAGCGGCAGGCACCAGAGGGCGGGCACACCCCCGGCGACGGTCTCCTCGTAGGTGACCCGCGTCGGCTCGGCGGTCGGGAGGTGCCACTCCTCGAACAGGTTCCGCAGGGTCGGCAGGTCCATCTCGGGCGCCGCCGCCATGCGGTCGCTCCAGCTCCGGTAGATCGTCCGCAGCTCCGCGGACTCCGCACTCGCCATGGCCGGGGAGCATGCGGCCCGGACCCGGCCGAGAGTGTCCGACTTCGCGACATCACCCGAACGGTCGTCAGGTGTGTCGCGTTCCGGGACACTGAGACGCGGATCACCGTGTTTCACTCGGGGTGCTACCGCGACGGAGGGGTGGTGCGATGAGGGTCGACGAGCGCGAGCGCGCGGTCCGGGACGCCCGGGAGGACTTCCTGTCCGGGGAGCGGCCGAGCGCAGGGCTGCGCCCGGAGATCGCGTCGTCGTGGCGGCGGTGCCGGCTCTCCGGCGTCGCGGCGGACGCCGACTCCGTGCCCTACGAGCCGCTCGGCGCCAACCGGCTGCTCACCGCGGCCGCGACCCCGGTGCTCGACTGGCTCGCCGACCAGCTCACCGGCGGCACCGCCGTGATCCTCGCCGACGCCGACGCCCGGATCCTCGACCGGCGCGCCGAGGGCCAGACCCTCTCCCGCCACCTCGACCGGGTGCTCTGCGCCCCCGGGTTCAACTTCGGCGAGGAGCACATCGGCACGAACGGCATCGGCAGCGTCCTGGAGTCCTCGGGACCCGTGATGATCGCCGGGGCCGAGCACTACCGGGACAACCTGCAGGGCTTCACCTGCGTCGGCACACCGCTGCGGCACCCCGTGCACCGCCGGCTCGTCGGGGTGCTCGACGTCTGCTGCCGCTACGACGACACCAACGAGCTGATGACGCCGCTGCTGCTGTCGGCCTCGCGGGAGATCGAGTCCCGGATGTACGCCGAGTCGTCGCTGCGCGAGCGGATGCTGCTGGAGGAGTTCCTCAAGGTCTCCCGGCGGACCTCGGCGGCGGTCGTCACGCTGAACCAGGACTTCATCATCACCAACACGGCGGCCGCGTCGCTGCTCGACCCGGCCGACCACGCCCTGCTGTGGGAGTGGGCGTCGGGCTCGATGACCCGCCGCATGACCCGCCGCGGCGAGTTCGCCGGGGAGGTCCGGCTGAGCCGCGACGTCGTGCTGCACGGGCGGGCGCGGACCGTCGGCGAGGTGCGGGGCGGGCCCGCCGGGGTGCTCGTCGAGCTGCGCCGCCCGGCCAACGGCTCGCCGCACCGCCGCCCGGCCGAGCCCCGGCCGCGCGAGGGCGACCTGCTGCCCGGGCGCAGCGCGGCGTGGCGGCGGGCGCTGGCCGAGCTGGCCGTCGCCGACCGCTCCGGGCTCGACGTCCTGGTCACCGGCGAACCGGGCGTCGGCAAGCTGCGGGCGGCGGAGCGGATCGGCGGTCCGGGTCGCACGGTCCTCGACGCCGCCCTCGCCGTCGTCGACCCGGGGTGGCCGGACCAGCTGCGGCGCCGGCTCACGCTGCCGGGGACGCTCGTGCTGCGGCACCTCGACCGCACCCCGGAGCCGCTGACCGCGGCGGTCGCCGCCCTGCTCGAGGGGCCGCGCGCCGCGCGCGTGGTCGCGACGGCGGACGGGGCGTCGGAGTGCCGGCTGCTCGACCACTTCCCGGCCCGGGTCGAGCTGCCGCCGCTGCGGCACCGCCCCGAGGACATCGCCGACGTCGCCCCGGCGCTGCTGGCGCAGGGCGAGGGCCCGGCGCCGCGGCTGCAGGCCCGGGCGCTGCAGGCGCTGATGGCCCTGGAGTGGCGGGGCAACGTCCGCGAGCTCGCCGCCGTCCTGGGCTCGGCCCGGCTCCGGGCGATGGGCGGGGACATCACCCTCGCGCACCTGCCCGCCGAGCACCGCCGGGCGGTCACGGGGCGGTCCCTGCCCACGCTCAAGCGGACCGAGCGGGAGGCGATCCTCGAGGCGCTGACGGACGCGCGCGGTAACAAGCTCGCCGCCGCCGAGCGGCTCGGCATCGCCCGGTCCACGCTCTACCGCAAGATGCGGGCGCTCGGGATCGACGACAAACGGTGGGCCTGAACCGCGGGCCGGACGGTTCGTGCTCTGGCGCGCTCACCCACGGAGCCGCTCGGCCAGGGAGATCGCGTCGAACGGGGCGTGCACCTTGACGTCGTTGTCGAAGTAGACGACCACGTCCAGGCCCGCGGCGAGCCACCCGCGGATCCGCTCGGCCCACCCGTCGAGCGCCTGTGGCGTGTATCCGCTGACGTAGAGCTCCTCGTCGCCGTGCAGCCGGACGTAGACGATGTCGGCGGTGACCTCGGTGAGGAAGGGCCACTTCCCGGCCGTGTCCGCCACCACCAGCCCGACGCCGTGCTCCCGCAGGAGGTCGTAGAAGGCCTGGTCGCGGAAGCTCTCGTGGCGCACCTCGACCGCGTGCCGCAACGGGCGGTCGGTGTCGGTCTCGAACAGCGACCGGCCCTCGAGGCGCTCGTCGTGCTCCTTGGCGAGCTCCGCGGCGGCCGCGGTGCTGTGCGGCAGCAGCTCGAGGAACGCCCGCATCCGGTCGGGGACGAAACGCATCCGCGGCGGCAGCTGCCACAGCACCGGGCCGAGCTTCGTACCGAGCGCGAGCACCCCCGAGGCGAAGAAGTTGGCCACCGGGGTGCGGACCTCGCGCAGCTGTTTGAGGTGGGTGACGAACCGCGGGCCCTTCACCGCGAACAGGAAGTCCGCCGGCGTCTCCTCCCGCCAGCTCACCCAGCTCTCCGGGCGCTGCAGCGAGTAGAAGGAGCCGTTGATCTCGATCGACGACACCGCGCGGGACAGGTACTCCAGCTCGCGGCGCTGGGCCAGGCCCTTCGGGTAGAACACGCCGCGCCACGGCGGGTACCGCCAGCCCGACGTCCCGGTGCGCACCTCCGCCACGCGGTCATCCTGGCCTAGGGTGCGGGAGGTGCGCAGCGAACCCGTCCGGCCCGACGACGGCTACCTGCGCGCCCTCGTGGCCGCCACCGAGCGGGCGGTGAGCGACGCCGCGCCGCTGGACTCGGACCACGCCGGTGCTCCCGCCGAGCTGCGCGAGCCCGTCGCCGACGCCGTCGCCGAGCTGGGCGACGAGCTGGTGGCGCTCAGCCGTGACCTGCACGCCCACCCGGAGACCTCGTTCGACGAGCACCGCTCCGTCGCCGCCGTCGCCGACCTGCTGAAGCGGCACGGGCACGAGGCCGAGGTGGGCGTCGGCGGGCTGGAGACGGCGCTGCGGGTGGGCGTCGGCAGCGACGGTCCCCACGTCGGGATCCTCGCCGAGTACGACGCGCTGCCGGGGATCGGGCACGGCTGCGGCCACAACGTCATCTGCACGACGGCCGTCGGTGCCTATCTCGCCCTCGCCGGCCGGGCTCCGGGCCGGGTCACCCTGTTCGGCACGCCCGCCGAGGAGGGCGGGGGCGGCAAGGAGACGATGGCGCGGGCCGGGCTGTTCGCGGACGTCGACGCCGTCGTGATGCTGCACCCCTTCTCGCACGACGTCGCCATGCACCCGTTCCTCGGCCGCCGCCAGGTCGAGATGGTGTTCCGCGGGGTGGCGGCGCACGCCGCGGCCCAGCCGTTCATGGGCCGCAACGCCCTCGACGCGGCCGTCGCCGCCTACAGCGGGGTCGCGGCGCTGCGCCAGCACCTGCCGCCCGGCGACCGGCTGCACGGGGTGTTCACGGACGGCGGATCCCGGCCCAACGTCGTCCCGGACCGGGCGGCGCTGATGTTCTACGTGCGCTCCGCGGAACCGGCCACGCTGCGGGACCTGGCCGCGCGGGTCACCGCGATCGCCGAGGGGGCTGCGCTGATGCACGGCTGCGGGGTCGAGCTGACCTGGGACGAGAAGCCCGCCTACCTGCCGATCCGGCACAACCGCGCGCTGGCCGGCCGGTGGGCCGTCAACCAGCGCGAGTGCGGCCGGACCTCACTCGCCCCCGGCGTGGTGCCGGAGTTCCTCACCGGCTCGACGGACCTGGGCAACCTCAGCTACCGGATGCCCGCCATCCAGCCCATGCTCGCGATCTCCGGGCCCACGGTCGCCCTGCACACCGTGGAGTTCGCCGAGGCCGCGGGCGGTCCGGGCGGCGACGCCGGGGTCCGGGACGGCGCCCTCGGCCTCGCCCTGACCGCGCTGGACTACCTCGCCGACCCGGCCCTGCGCGAGGCCGTGCACGCCGAGTTCGAGGCGCAGGGCGGGGCGGTCGACGTGCCGCACTACTTCGACTGACTCGTCCCGCGCCGGACGGTGCGTGCGGGCGGGCGACGGCGCCGCGGCAACTACGCTCGACCCGTGGATCTCGCCCGCGCCACGCGCGCCGTCCTGGACTGGCCCGTCGACCACGTCGCCGCCGCGGTGGTGGGTGCCGACGGGGAGGTCCGCGCGACCGCGGGCGACACGGACCGGGAGTTCCGCCTCGCCTCGGTGACCAAGCTGCTCTCCGCCTACGCCGTGCTGATCGCGGTCGAGGAGGGCGCGATCGAGTGGGACGACCCGGCCGGCCCCGAGGGCGCCACGATGCGGCACCTGGCCGCCCACACCTCCGGGCTCGCCTTCGACTCCGAGGACGTGCAGGCCAGGCCGGGCACCCGCCGCATCTACTCCAACGCCGGGTTCACGGTGCTCGGCGAGGCGATCGCCAAGGCCAGCGGCATCGCGTTCCCGGAGTACCTGCGCCAGGCCGTCCTCGCCCCGCTCGGGCTCGACGCGACCGAGCTGCGCGGACCGGCCGGGTCAGGCGCGTACTCCACCGGCGCGGACATGGCGCGCTTCGCCGCCGAACTGCAGGCCCCGACCCTGGTCGACCCCGCGACGTTCGCCGAGGCCACCCAGGTCGTCTTCCCCGGACTGAACGGTGTGCTGCCCGGCTACGGCTCGCAGCGGCCCAACGACTGGGGCCTCGGCTTCGAGATCCGGGACGGCAAGAGCCCGCACTGGACCGGCACCCGCAACTCGCCGCGCACCTTCGGGCACTTCGGCCAGTCCGGGACCTTCCTGTGGGTCGACCCGGAGGCCGGCGCCGCGTGCGTGGTGCTCACGGACCGGGCGTTCGGCGACTGGGCGGTCGAGGCCTGGACGCCGTACAACGACGGGATCGTCGACGCCCTGTAGCCACCCTGCGCGACACCGCGTACCCGACCGACTCCCGAGAGTGACGTACGACACCCCGGGGATCCGGGAATCATCCGCGGGGCCCGCCCGTTGGAGGGAGTGTCCGAGCCGGGCGAGCAGTGTCCCCGGGCCGCAACAGATAACCGCCGCCGCGGAATACCGTACGGCTGGAGCCGCGGTGCGCCACTCGCCGCGAGGCGACCTGCGTCCGGCTCGGACCCCATCGTCGACCAGGGAATACCTCCCGGCCGGCGGGGGTTGAAGGGAGCGTCCGGATCGGGCGGACACCGTGTCCCCGGGTCTCAACCATCTGCCGCCGCGAGCGGCCACGCGCCGAGAGGCGACCGGCCGTCCGGTCCGGATCTCCCACCCCTACTTCGCTCGAGGAGCACCCATGAAGGGCGACCGCGTCGAGATCGTGGTCGACGCCGGCAGCGGCACCACCCGGACCTACGAGGTCGAGGCGACCCGCGCCGGGCGCCGCGTCGACATCGCGCAGACCCGCGGCACGGTCGAGGTCAGCGAGGTCACGCGCGGCGGCACCGCCGTCCGGACCGCCCGCTTCCTCGCGGGCCGCGTGATCGCGCTCGTCGAGCACCCCGCAGCCGACGAGCCGGTGGCCGAGGAGATCACCCCGGCCCTGCGATCGGCCTGACCCGCCGGGCACCCGCCCGGCCCTCCCACCGGCGCGACCGCCGCACCTCCGCCCCGATCCGCCCCCCACGGGGTGGCCGCAGCGGTCGCGCCACCCGGAAACCCGCGTGCACGGTGCCGCCGGGCGACCTACTGTGATCCACACCGCCCGCCGGAACAGCCGTCCCGGCCGGACCGTTGCACCACGTGCCCGCCGGGCGCGGTCCTCGCCCCCGACAGGCACACTTGACGAACGATGACCTCCAGCAGAGCCACCGGGAACACGGCTGCGCGCGCGGGCGATCCCTCCGCGCGCACCGGCGTTCCCCTCCCGTCCGGTCCGACTCCCACCACCGCGACCGGACCCGCCGCCCCGCAGGCCGCGGCAGCGCCCCAGAACGGCAGCGCTGCGACCCCGGAGAGCGGCGACCGGACCCGCCGCCGCACACCCCGCCGGCGCGGGTCCCGGGGCCGGAGCGCACCCGCCGAGAGGCGGGGCAACGCGCCCGGCCCCGCCAGCGCCTCCCCCGACGGCCGGCCCTCCGACGGCCCCGACGGCCCCGACGGCCCCGACGGCCGCACCGATGGTGACGGCGCCGCCGAGCGTCCTGGCACCGACCCCGGCGCCGGCACCGGGCGCCGCCGCGGCCCCCGACCGGAGCGCACCGAGGCCGCCGAGCCGTCCACGCCGCCGTTGCCCGCGGAGGCCCTCGCCGACCTCGAGCGCCGCATCGCCGCGCTGGGCCCGCACGACGCGGACCGCCTGACCCGCCGGTTCCGCGGCGCTTGCCGCTCCGGGAACGGGACCGCCCAGCAGACCGTGGCCGCGGCCGTCGCCGCCGCCGAGCACCGCCTCGAGCGCCGCCGCGGCGCGCTGCCGCGGATCGCCTACCCCGCGGCGCTGCCCGTCAGCGCCCGCCGCGAGGACATCGCCGCCGCGATCCGCGACCACCAGGTCGTGATCGTCGCCGGCGAGACGGGTTCCGGGAAGACCACCCAGCTGCCGAAGATCTGCCTCGAGCTGGGACGCGGCGTCACCGGGATGATCGGGCACACCCAGCCGCGCCGGCTGGCCGCGCGCACGGTCGCCGCCCGCATCGCCGAGGAGCTCGGCACCGAGCTGGGCCCTGACAACGGTGGAGTCGTCGGCTGGAAGGTGCGCTTCACCGACCAGGTCGGCGACCGCACCATGATCAAGCTGATGACGGACGGCATCCTGCTCGCCGAGCTCGCCGGCGACCGGGACCTGCTGCAGTACGACACACTGATCATCGACGAGGCCCACGAGCGCAGCCTCAACATCGACTTCATCCTGGGCTACCTGACGCAGCTGCTGCCCCGGCGTCCCGACCTCAAGGTGATCATCACCTCGGCCACGATCGACCCGGAGCGGTTCGCCCGGCACTTCGGGAGCCGGGTGGGAGACGACACCGAACCGGCGCCGATCGTCGAGGTCTCCGGCCGCTCCTACCCCGTGGAGATCCGGTACCGGCCGGTCGTCGACCCGGACGACCCGGACGCCGACCCGGACCGCGAGGAGATCGACGCGATCGGCGACGCCGTCGCCGAGCTGCAGCGCGAGGGCCCGGGCGACATCCTGGTGTTCCTCCCCGGCGAGCGCGAGATCCGCGACACCGCGGACGCGCTGGAGCGCCGGAACTTCCGGAACACCGAGATCCTCCCGCTCTACGCCCGGCTGACCACCGCCGAGCAACAGCGGGTCTTCGCCCCTCACCCCGGCAACCGGATCGTGCTGGCCACCAACGTCGCGGAGACCTCGCTGACGGTGCCCGGCATCAAGTACGTGATCGACACCGGCACGGCCCGCATCTCGCGCTACTCCCGCCGGCTCAAGGTGCAGCGGCTGCCGATCGAGAAGGTCTCGCAGGCCAGCGCCAACCAGCGCGCCGGCCGCTGCGGCCGCACCTCGGACGGCATCTGCATCCGGCTCTACGCCGAGGACGACTTCGACGCGCGCCCCGAGTTCACCGACCCGGAGATCCTGCGCACCAACCTCGCGTCCGTCGTGCTGCAGATGATCGCCCTGGACCTGGGCGAGATCTCCGCGTTCCCCTTCGTCGAGCCGCCGGACCGCCGGGACGTCGCCGACGGGCTGGCCCTGCTGCACGAGCTCGGCGCGGTCGACCACGGCGCCCTGACGGCGGTCGGCCAGGCCCTCGCCCGGCTGCCCGTCGACCCCCGCCTCGGCCGGATGCTGGTGGAGGCCGACCGCACCGGGTGCCTCACCGAGGTGCTGGTGATCGCCGCCGCGCTGTCGGTGCAGGACCCGCGGGAGCGGCCGACCGAGCAGCGCCAGGCCGCCGACGAGAAGCACGACCGCTTCCGCGTCGAGGGCTCGGACTTCCTCGCCTTCGTGAAGCTCTGGGAGTACCTCGCCGAGCAGCGGGAGGCGCTGTCCGGCAACCGGTTCCGGCGCACGCTGCGCGAGGAGTTCCTGCACTACCTGCGGATCCGCGAGTGGTGGGACCTGCACGGCCAGCTCCGCCGGGCCGCGCGCTCGGCCGGGATGACCGCCAACGGCTCCCCCGCCGACCCCGACCGGATCCACCAGGCGTTGCTCTCCGGGCTGCTGTCCCAGGTGGGGCTGCTGGAGGAGACGGACAAGCGCAAGGACGCGAAGGAGCGACCCAGGAAGGATCGACCCGGCGCGCGGGAGTACCTCGGTGCCCGCAACGCGCGGTTCGCGATCTGGCCGGGCTCGGCGCTGGCCAAGAAGCCGCCGCGCTGGGTGATGGCCGCGGAGCTCGTGGAGACCTCGCGGCTGTGGGCCCGCACCGTCGCCCGGATCAAGCCCGAGTGGATCGAGCCACTCGCCGGACATCTCGTCAAGCGGACGTATTCGGAACCGCACTGGTCGCGCAAGCGGGCGAGCGCCGTCGCGACCGAGCGCGTGACGCTGCACGGCATCCCCGTGATCGCCGACCGGACCGTGGACTTCGGCCGCATCGATCCCGAGGTGTCCCGCGACCTGTTCCTGCGGCACGCGCTCGTCGAGGGCGACTGGGAGACGACGCACCGGTTCTTCCACGCCAACCGGGAGCTGCTGGAGGACGCCGAGGAGCTCGAGCACCGCGCCCGCCGCCGCGACCTCGTGGTCGACGAGGACACCCTCTTCGGCTTCTACGACCGGCGGGTCCCGGCGTCCGTGGTCTCGGGCCGGCACTTCGACACCTGGTGGAAGAAGGAGTCGCGGCGGAACCCGGAGCTGCTCGACTTCACCCCGGAGATGCTCGAGACCGAGGCGGCGCGCGGTGTGGACCGGTCCGCGTACCCGGACCACGTCGCCGCCGGCGGGCTCACCCTGCCGCTGTCCTACGCGTTCGAGCCGGGGCACCACACGGACGGCGTGACCGTCGACGTCCCGGTGGCCGCGCTGCACCAGGTCGACCCGACGCCGTTCACCTGGCAGGTCCCCGGGCTGCGCGAGGAGCTCGTCACCGCGCTGATCAAGACGCTGCCGAAGACGTTGCGCCGCAACTTCTCGCCCGCCCCGGACCACGCCAGGGCGGTGCTCGCCCGGGTGCGCGCCGGGGACGAGCCGCTGCTCGACGCGCTGGAGCGCGAGCTGGGCCGGATGCGCAACGTCCGCATCGGCCGGGAGGACTGGGAGCTGGACCGGCTCCCCGAGCACCTGGTCGTCACCTTCCGGGTGCTCGACGAGAAGGGGCGCGAGCTGGCCCGCGGCACGGACCTCGAGGCCCTGCGCGAGCAGCTCGCCCCGCAGGTCCGGCGGGAGATCGCGGCCGCGGGCCGGGAGATCGAGCGGACCGGGCTGACCACCTGGACCGGTGACATCGGGTCCGGCGGTGAGCTCCCGCGCGAGCTGCCCATCCGGCGGGGCGCGCACGTCGTCACCGGTTTCCCGGGCCTGCTCGACCGCAGCACCACCGGGTCGACGGTCGGCTCCGCACGCTCCGCCTCCGTCGACGTCCGGGTGTTCGCCACCGCCGCCGAGCGCGACTCCGCGCACCGCCGCGGCGTCCGGCGGCTCCTGCTGCTCGGCACACCCTCGCCGGCCAAGCAGGTGCTGCGCGGGCTCGACAACCGGGCGAGGCTGACCCTCTCGCGCAACCCGCATGGCAGTGTCGAGGCGCTGCTCGAGGACTGCGTGACCTGCGCGGCCGACCACCTGATCGCCCGCGCCGGCGGCCCGTGCTGGGACGCGGCGGGGTTCGAGAAGCTCGCGGACGTGTTCGCCCAGCACCTCGCCGGCACCACGATGCAGGTCCTGCAGGCCGTGCGCGCCGTGCTGGACCGCTGGCACCCGGTGCAGGCGGCGCTGGCCGAGCTGCGCTCCCCGGCGACGCGCGAGGGCGTGGCGGACATCCGCGCGCAGCTCGCGGCCCTCGTCGGGCCCGGCTTCGCCACCGCGGCCGGCGCGAACCGGCTCGCCGACGTCGCCCGCTACCTGCAGGCGATCGGGATCCGGATCGACAAGCTCCGCACCGATCCCGGCCGGGACGCGGAGTGGACCGCGCAGGTCCGGGTGGTCGCCGACGAGTACGCGGACGAGGTCGCCGCGCTGCCCGAGGGCGTCGACCCGCCGGCGGGCCTGGTCGAGGTGCGCTGGATGATCGAGGAGCTGCGGGTGAGCCTCTACGCGCACCCGATGAAGACCCGGTACCCGGTGTCGATCAAGCGGATCCAGAAGGCGCTCGACGAGCTGTAGGACCGCTTCGACGTGCCACCCGGCCCCGTTCCGGGCAGAGTGATCCCATGGAGCCGCAGTACGCCCACCTCGGCGAGGCGCTGGGGACGGACTTCTTCTCCGTCCGCGAGCAGTTCACGGACGAGCAGTGGGAGCGGTTCGCCACCGTCCGCAAGTTCGTCGACGCCGAGGTGCTGCCGGAGATCGGCGACCACTGGGAGCGCGGCGAGCTGCCGTGGCACCTGTTCCGCCGGCTCCCCGAGCTGGGCGTCGTCGGCGAGACGATCACCGGGTACGGCGCCGCCGGGATGAGCCCGCTGGCGTGCGGGCTCGTCCACATGGAACTGCACCGCGGCGACGGCTCGCTGGGCACCTTCCTCGGCGTGCACGCCGGGCTGGCGATGCAGGCGATCGCGATGTGCGGCAGCGAGGAGCAGAAGCAGCGCTGGCTGCCGTCGATGTCCACGATGCAGCGGCTGGGGGCGTTCGCGCTCACCGAGCCGGACCACGGGTCCGACTCGATCGCGCTCGAGACCACCGCCCGCCGGGAGGGCGGCCACTGGGTGCTCGACGGGGTCAAGCGCTGGATCGGCAACGGGACCGTCGCCGACCTGGTCGTCGTGTGGGCCCGGGACGTGGCCGACGGCGAGGTCAAGGGCTTCGTCGTGGAGACCCCGGCGGAGGGCTACGAGGCCTCCGTGATCGGCGGCAAGGTGTCGTTGCGCTCGATCTGGCAGGCCGACATCCGGCTCACCGGGGTGCGGGTGCCCGAGGAGAACCGGCTCACCGAGGCGCGCACCTTCGCCGACTGCGCGGCCGTCCTCGCCAGCACCCGCGGGCTCTGCGCCTGGATGGCGCTCGGCCACGCCACCGCCGGCTACGATGCGGCCCTGCGCTACGCGAAGGAACGCACGCAGTTCGGCAAGCCGCTGGCCGCGTTCCAGATCGTGCAGGAGAAGCTCGTCCGGATGCTCGCGGACCTCACCGGCATGCAGCTGTACTGCATGCAGATCGGCCGGCTCGCCGAGGCCGGACGGCTCTCCCCGACCGTCGCCGGGCTGGCCAAGATGAACAACACCCGCGCCGCCCGCCGGATCCTCGGCACCGCCCGGGACGTGCTGGGCGGCAACGGGATCCTCCTCGAGCACCACGTCGCCCGGCACTGGGCGGACATCGAGGCGATCCACACCTTCGAGGGCACCGAGACCATCCAGACGCTGATCGTCGGCAAGGAGATCACGGGCATCGGCGCATTCTCCTGACCGAGGCCGGCACCGCGGGGGTGGCCGGGCCTGATCGTCGAGATCGGCTGCACGCCCCGGGAGCGCTCGCACACCCGGGCTGACCTCACACACCCGGCGTGACCTGCTCCCACACTCCGGAAGTCCGTGCCACACCCGTCGACCGGATGTGCCGCGCTCCTGCGGATGTGTCAGGGGTCGGCATCGGAAGAACGGTGACCGAGGGGCACGACGCGGGGTGAACGGGAGGCCGGCACGGTCGCTCGCGTCTGCGTCGCAGGCCTCCCACACCTCGCCGGGCGCCGTACACCCGGTCGACAGGGTGTGCGACGGACTCCCGAGGTGTGCGGCGGGGCAGGAACGGGTGTGCCGGGCCGGAAGGGGTGTGCCGGGCAGGAACGGGTGTGCCGGGCCGGGAGGGGTGTGCCGGGTTGGAAGGGGTGGGTCGGCCGGAACGGGTGGGTCGGGCAGGACCGGGTGTGGCAGCACCGGGGCGGGGTGTGGCTGCCGGTGGGCACGCAGCCGGACACACGTCCGGCTCCAACGCGGGCGGGCCGCGATGCCGCCTCCCCCGGTTCACGGCACCCGAGTACGTCGTGGCCGTCGACGAGCTGCCGAGAACCCCGGCGGCACGATCCTCGGGCGCGAGCTCCGCGACACCGGTACCGGCCTCGCCGCCGTGCACGGCACCACTTCGGTACCACTCTCCGGATGGCCCGTAGACCAGGCGTCTGTGGATCTCAGCGGGTCGGGAGGCCGGCGGCCTTCCAGGCCCGGAAGCCCCCGTCGAGGTCCGTGGCGTTGTGCAGGCCGAGGTCCTGCAGGGAGGCGGCGGCCAGGCTGGAGCTGTACCCCTCGGAGCAGGCGACGATCCAGGTCACGTCGTGGTCCGTGGCCTCGGGGATGCGGGCGTCGGAGGTCGGGTCGAGCCGCCACTCCAGGTGGTTGCGCTCGATGAGCAGCGCGTCGGCGAAGGAGCCCTCCTCGTCGCGCTGCCACTGCGGCCGGGTGTCGACCAGGCGCGCGCCCTCCCGCAGCAGCGCGGCGGCCTCCTCGGGGCCGACCCGGTCCAGCCGGGCCCGGGCCTCGGCGAGCACGTCGGCGATCGAGCGGGTCATGCCCCCACCTTCTCCGGTTCGTCGGTCAACTCGGTGCGGGTGCGGCGCAGGAACTCCCCGGACGGCCCGGCCGCCACCTCGTAGTAGCTCATCGCGGTCAGCGGCGGCGAGTAGGCGTGCACGCTGACCGCGGGCGCCTCGAGGTGGTTGGCGACGTCGTGCACGTGACCGAGCGGGAAGGCGGCACCGCGCCCCGCCCGCAGCGTACGGGCGCGCAGGCCCTCACCGGGGACCCAGCGCTGTTCGAGGAGGTCGCCGGACACCACGGTGAGCGCGCCGAGCGAGCCGGCGTGGTCGTGCAGCTCGGCGACCTGCTCCTGCGCCCAGCTGATCAGCCAGACGTCCACGACGTCGTCGGCGTGCAGGCGGCGGGACCAGCGGTGCACGGGATCGACGTGCACGGCGTGCCGGCCGAGGCGGACCTCCTCGGCGAAGCGGCGGGTCAGGGCGGTGAGGTCGGACAGGTCGAGCGGGGTGGGGGCGGCCGAACGCAGGGCACGGGTCCGGGCGGCAGGGGCGTGCGCGAGCACGGGTACTCCAGTGGGGGAACGACGCGGGAAGGGGACGGGTCAGCTCGGGCTGCGACGTCCCCGACAGCACTCGTCGAACACGTGCCCGCGGCGGCTCTCCCAGATGGGGCCGAGGATCCAGGCGGGCATCACGCCGCGATTCCAGCACACGCGGGGCCGCGGACGGAAATCGCGTCCAGCGCCCGGGACGAGGACCGCGGGAATGTCCGGTCAGCACCGGGTGCGGGCACCGCTCACCCGTCCGGCGCCGCCCCGATCAGGGTGTACAGCCCGGCGAGGACCAGGATCCGCCGCGCCGGGCTGTCCGACGGCGTGACCACGCTCAGCTCCGTGCCCCCGGCCCGGGCGCGCTGCGCCAGCTCGGACAGCAGTGCGATCCCCGAGCTGGAGACGTACGAGTCGGCCGCCAGCGTGAGCGTGAGCGGACCGCCGCCGTCGAGCTCGGCGAGCAGGTCCGACCGCACCGCGGCGACCCCCGCGAGGTCCAGGTCCCCCTCCACGTGCACGCGCACGGTGTGCTCGTCCGCCCAGCGCCGCAGCCGGGTGACCGGGGGACCGTCGACGGTCTCCGCGGGCCGGTCCGCCGCCGCTCCGCCCGGCAGCCGCGGGACCACCTCCACCGGCAGGGCCGGCATCCGGAACCAGACCTCGGTGCCGTCGTCGGCCGGCATGACCTCGACATCCTCGGCCAGCTCGCGGATCAGGGCGAGGCCGCGGCCCCGGTAGCCGGGATCCTCCGACGGCGGGCGCCAGCGCCCGTGGTCCGCGACCCGCACCGCGACCGCCCCGTCGGGCTGCAGCTCCAGGGACAGCGCGACCGCGTCGCCGGTCGGTTCGGGACCCGAGGTGTAGGCGTGCTCGACGGCGTTCGTCACCGCCTCGCCGACGGCGAGCTGCAGGTCGGTGGTGCCGTCCTCGCCGAGCCCGCAGCGGGCCGCCCACTCCGCGATCACGCGGCGCATCGGGGCCAGGCACTCGGCGTCGGCCGGCATCGACCGGGTCAGCGGCCCGGGGACGCGCCGCGCGAGCACCACGACGGTGTCGTCCGGGGCGCCGCCCTCGTCGAGCATCCGCTCCAGCAGCACGTCGACGATGTCCGACGGCCGGTGCCGCGCCAGCTCGCCGAAGGTCGCCGCCAGGCGCTCCACACCGTCGTCGATCACCTCGGTGCGCCGTTCGAAGAGCCCGTCCGAACAGAGCAGGATCGTCTCCCCCGGCTCGATCCGGCCGTCGGCCTCGACGTACGGCGGGCGGCCGGTCACGCCGAGCGGGGTGCCCCGGCCGCCGTCGAGCAGCCGGACGCCGTCCGGCCCGGCGACCATCGGCGCCGGGTGCCCGGCGCACGCGTAGCGCAGCACCCCGGACGCGGTGTCGACGACGGCGCAGGCGACGGTGCTGGCCCGCGCCCCGCTGACCCGGCGCGCGAACAGGTCGAGCTGCTCCAGCGCGGTCGCCGGGGGCTGCCCGTTGACCAGGTTCGCGGCCAGCGCGCTGCGCAGCTGGCCCATGACCGCGGCGGCCGACGGCCCGCGCCCGACGACGTCGCCGACGACCAGCGCCACCCGCCCGTCGGCGAGGTCGAGCACGTCGAACCAGTCCCCGCCCGCCTCGGTGCCCTCGGTGCCCGGGTTGTACCGGGTGGCGACGGTCAGCCCGTCGAGCTGCGGCAGCTCCTGCGGCAGCAGGCTGCGCTGCAGGGTCACCGCGACCTCGTGCTCGGCCTGGTGCAGCCGCGCCCGCTGCACCGCCTGGGCGCACTGGCTGGCCAGGGTGAGCACCAGCCCCCGCTCGTCGGGGCCGAAGGCCGGGTCGCGGCCGAAGCCGAGCCCGATCACGCCGATCGCCCGGCCCGCGACCAGCAGCGGGACCGCCGTGCGCACCGGGTACGGCCCGGGCTGCCCGTCCGCCGCCCAGATCGGCTCGGCCGAGCGCACCACCTGGCCCAACGGGTGCTCAGAGCTGACCCGCAGGCCGTGCTCCGCGATCCGCCCGGTGTCGTCGTCCGCCCAGCCGTCGGCGGCGAGGGTGTGCAGCAGGCCCTCGTCGTCGACCAGCAGCACCACGACGGCCTCGGCGCCGATCGCCGAGCGGGCGTGGGCGAGGATCACGTCGGCGACCGACTCCAGGTCGGTGGCACGGGAGAGCGCGGTCGCGACGGCCCCGAGCCGCTCCGCGAGCCGACGGCCCTCGGTCTCGGCGACGAGCAGCAGGGACCGGTCCAGCGCCTGCGCCGCCAGCTCGGCCACCGCCAGGGTGGCCTCGCGGTCGTCGGACGACAGGGCGCGTGGGCCGGCGAACCCGACGGCGATCATGCCCAGGTCCCGGTCGCCCGCCACGAGCGGCACCCAGAACGCGGCCGCGATGCCGACGGCGCCCAGCCACTCCGCGGTGCCCGGGTGCTCGTCCCGCAGCCCCTCGGCGTGCTCGAACCACAGCGCCCGGCGCGACTGCAGGGCCTCCCGGGCGGGGTGGTCACCCTGCAGGGACACGGTCGTGAGCTCGGGCGGTGGCTCCCCCTGCCAGCCCTGCAGCGCCAACAGCTGCAGGTCCGCGCCGCGGGTCTGCCACACCCCGGCCACCGCGGAGCCGAGCAGCGCCACCAGGTGGCTGGTCGCCGTGCGCGCGACCTCGGCGGGCGTGGCCGCCGCGGACATCTCGGCGGTCGCCCGGTGCAGCAGGCCCAGCCGGGTGCTGCTGGCCCGCTCCTGCTCCAGCAGTCGCGCGTTGTCCACCGCCACCGCCGCCCGCCGGGCGATCTCGGTGAACAGTGCGGCGTCGGACTCGTCGAGCACCGGCGAGTCGCCCGTGCGCGCGACCGTGAACATGCCGACCATGCCGCCGCGGGCCCGCAGCGGGACGAGCAGCGCCGAGTGCACGCCCGACCGCCGCCACACGGCCTGCTTCTCGGGCCCGGCCTCGGCGAAGGCGGCCTCGAGCGCGGCCGGGTCCAGCAGCACGGGCCCGTCGACGTCGCCGAGGCTGCGCAGCAGGGGCAGACCCGGCAGCGACCGCAGCTCTCGTTCGACGTCGGGGTCCGCGGCCGCGACGATCCGCAGGGCCGGCCCCGCGCCGTCGTCGGTGAAGACGCGCACCAGATCCCCCAGGCCCTCGTCGACCACGGTCCGGGCGAACGCCTCCAGCCGCGCGGACTGGCTGATCTCCCGGTCGAGCGCGTCGCCGACGGTGGCGTAGAGCTGGTGGCGGCGCTGCTCGGTGTGCCGGGCGTCGATGTCGAGGCACCCGCCGACGTACCCGACCTGCCGCCCGGCCGGGTCGCCGTCCGGGCCGCCGGCTGCGCCGACCGGGGCGCCGCGGTCCAGCACCCACCGGTACCGGCCGTCGCCGCCGCGCAGCCGGTACTCCACCTCGAACGGCGCCCGGGTGCGGGTCGCCGCCTCCACGACCGAGCGGTACCGCTGCCGGTCGTCGGGGTGGATGCGCTCGCGCCAGTCCAGCCCGAGCTCGCCGACGGCGTCCGCGGCGCCGGTGAAGTCCAACCAGCCCCGGTTGACGAACACGCGGTGGCCGCCGGCGTCGTCGACCCAGATCAGCGCCGGGGTGGAGTTGGCCATCGCCCGGAAGCGCAGCTCGGCGGCCCGCCGGACGCGGCCCAGGTGCAGGTGGTTGGCCACCCGGGCCAGCAGCTCGCGCGCGGAGAAGGGCTTGACGAGGTAGTCGTCCGCGCCCGCGGCCAGGCCCTCGACCGCGGCCTCCTCCCCGGCCCGCGCCGAGAGCAGGACCACGGGGAGCCCGGCCGTGCGGGCATCGGCGCGCAGCGCGCGGAGCAGCCCGATGCCGTCCAGCTCGGGCGTCGTCACGTCCGCGACGACGAGGTCGGGCGGATCGGAGCGGGCCACGTCGAGCGCCTCGGAGCCGGTGGCCACCGCGTGCACCGACCAGTTCTCGCTGAGCAGCCGGCGCAGGTGCTCGCGCATGTCCGGGTCGTCCTCGACCACGAGCACCCGGCCCTGCGGCGGGTCGACGGCCTCCGGCAGCCGCGGAGTCCCCCGGTCCTCGGGGTGGGCCGGGGTCCAGCGCAGCGCCTCGGCGACGAACGGCTCGAACGTCTCGGGCCGCGGGTGCGGCGCCGCCGCCGGCCTGCCGATCGTGATGGCCTCGACCGGGAGGTGGGTGAACCCGAGCGGCAGCCGCACGGTGAAGGTGCTGCCGACACCCGGGGTGCTGGTCGCCTCGACGGTCCCGCCGTGCACGTCGACGAGCTGGCGGACCAGGGCCAACCCGATCCCGCTGCCCTCGTGCGAGCGGGCCCGGGCGGCGCGGACCTGGTGGAAGCGGTCGAAGAGCCGGGGCACCTCGGCGGCCGGCACCCCGGTGCCGGTGTCGGCGACCCGCAGCACGAACCGGTCGTCCTCGAGGCGGGTGCTCACCCGCAGGCCGCCCTCGAAGGTGAACTTGAGGGCGTTGCTCAGCAGGTTGAGGACGATCTTCTCCCACATGCCCTGGTCGACCCACACGGGCCGCTCGGACGGCGGGCAGTCCACGTCGAGGCGCAGTCCGGCGCGCTCGGTCGGGGCACGGAACAGGGCGGCGAGCTCGCCGGTCAACGTGCCGAGGTCGACCGGCGCGAACGCGGCGTCGGGGTGTCCCGCCTCCAGCCGCGAGACGTCCAGCAGGGTGTTGACCAGCTTGAGCATCCGCTGGGCGCTGCGGTGGGCGAGGTCGGCGGCGTGCCGGACCTGGGGGTCGTCCGTCGCCCGCAGCTGCTCGAGCGGCCCCATGATCAGCGCCAGCGGGGTGCGGAGCTCGTGGCTGACGCCGGTGAAGAACTCGGTCCGGCTGCGGTCGCGCTCGTCCGGCTCGCCCGTGCGGTCGCGGTCCTCCGCGGCGGCGCGCACCGCCGCGAGCGCGGCGCCGACGTGCCCTGCCACGAGCCCGAGGAACTCGCGGTGCTCCGCGTCGAGCGGGCGCAGGTCCGAGGTGCCCAGCAGCAGCCGGACCCCGCCGCCGAGCCCCGCCGCCCACGCGTGCCCGCCGCCCGGCACCGCGACCAGGCCCTCCCGATCCAGCAGCGCGACCAGCTCGGGCGTCGGGTCCACCCCCACGGCCACCGGCGCGCCCACCCCGCCGAGCAGCGCGAACGGCACGTCCGGCGAGTCCACCAGCGCCGCGGCGACGTGCGCGGCGGCCGGGCCGTCCGGCCGGGCCTCGTGGACCAGCCGGGCCAGCCGGCCGAGCAGCGCGGCGCGCCGGGCCGCCACGACCTGTGCGGTGGTCTCCGACGCCACGTCGAACACGCCCGCGACGGTCCCGTCGGCCGCGCGGACCGGGCTGAACGCGGAGCGCCAGAAGGTCTCCTGCGGGCCGCCTGGGCGCTCGAGGACCAACCGCTCGTCCGTGTGCTCCACGGCCTCGCCGGTGTCGAGGACGTGCCGCAGCGCAGGCCCGATCCGCTCCCACACCTCCGGCCACACCTGCGCGGCGGGCCGCCCGAAGGCCCACCGGTGGCGGGCGCCGAGGAGGACGGCGAACGCGTCGTTGTGGAGGACGGCGTGCTCCGGCCCCCAGAACAGGGCCAGCGGGTGCGGTGAGCCGAGCACGATGCCGACCGCCGCGGTCAGCTCGGCGGGCCATCCTCCCGGTGGCCCGAGCGGTGAGTCCGCCCGGCCGGCGGTCCCGAGCAGGCGCCGGACGCCGGGGCCGTCCGGATCCGTCACGAGCCCTCCTTCACGGTGCGGGGCCGGCGCCCCACCGACAAGCCTGCCAGGTCGTGGGGATCGCGGCGAACCGTGGCCCGCCCGGGCCGGACACGGCCCGCCGACGGGCCGCGGACAGCTCCCGCAGCGGGCAGGATGCGGTCATGGCGACGAAGCTCGACGACGGCAGCTGGGAGGTGCAGGGGAAGCACCTGACCTTCCCCGTGCGCATCGGCGACGCGGGCGCGGCCTGCGCCGCCTACCCGGTCCGGGCGGCCCGCGCGGCGACGCTGCTCGAGGGCACCGGCCTGGAGCCGGTTGCCCTCGCGGGATGGGCGCTCGCCGTCGTCGGGCTGGTCGACTACCGGGTCAACGACCTGGGCACCTACGACGAGCTGGCCCTCGCGCTCCCCGTCCTGTTCCGCGGGCGGATCGGCGTGCACATCACCCAGCTGCCGGTCACCGAGACGTTCACCATGGAGGCCGGGCGCGCGCTCTGGGGCCTGCCGAAGTGGCTCGGCCGGGCCGAGCTGGAGATCGGCGGCTCTCGCGCAACCGGGCATCTGGCCCACGAGGGCGAGCACGTGCTCACCGCGGCCCTGTCGACCCTGCCGTTCGCGCTGCCGGGCGTCCTTCCCGGCGCGGTCACGGCCTTCGCCCCGCGCGGGGGCGTGATGCTCGCCAGCCCGGTCCGTGCCCGGCTGCGCGGCATCCGGGTCGGGGCGGCCGCGGGCACCCTGGTCCTGGGCTCGGGCCACCCGATGGCCGACGAGCTGCGGTCCCTCGGGCTGCCCCGCCGGCCGCTGCTCACCGCGATCGTCGACCACCTCGCGTTCGACATGGAGGCCGCCGAGGAGCTCCCGATCTAGACGCTGCTCCCCGGTTCTTCGGCACGACCGTCGCCGAGCCGCCCGGGGACCGTCGCGGATTCCTCGGCGTCCCGAGACCTTCGTCGCGGCGTTGCGGCCCCTGTTGGGCTGAGCGGGCGTGGTCAGGGGCGGTGTCCCCGCCTCCGATCCCCGGCCCGCGCCCCGCGGGAGCGAGGGCGGGCCGCGGCGCGGCAGCGGGGGCAGACCCGGCGCACCTCGTCGGCGTGCCGGCCGGACTCCGGGAGGACGTCGGCCCAGTCGACGTGCGGGTGACGTCCCAGCTGCGACCGGGAGAGCGCCAGCCCGCACACCGTCTGGTTGGTGCCGGGGACCCAGGCGTGCACCTCGCCGGCCGGGCGCCGGATGCCGTCGGGGTCGGTCCAGGTGCTCGAGGCCGCGACCGCGTAGGACATGCCCGCGGCTTCCCGCGCCGGCCGCGCCGACACCTGCGCCGCAGCCCTCCCGCGTCACACGGGGCCGCTAGCGGTGCGCCACCAGCCAGGCGCGGAGGTCGGCGATCGGGCGGTCCCGCTCCGGCTCGTTGTAGATCTCGTGCCAGAGGCCCTCGTAGAGCTCGACGGTGAGATCGTCGGAGCCCAGGGCGGCGGAGAGCGCGCGCGTGGTCCCGACGGTCGTGATCCGGTCGTCGACGCCGTGCTGCAGCAGCACCGGGAGCCGCAGCTCCGCCGCGTCGGCCAGGGCGTCGTCCATGGCGTCGAACATCGCGGCGCCGAGCCGCAGCGTGGGGTGGCCGTGGTGGACGAGCGGATCGGCCCGGTACGCCGCGACGACCGCGGGATCCTTGCTGACGTGCGCGACGTCGATCCCCGCCGGCCGCAGCGTCGGCGCGACCCGGGCGAGCAGGGTCAGCAGCGGCACCAGGCGGCCGGGCACGGCCTGCTTGGACAGCGCCGGGGCGGAGAGCACCAGGCCGGCGAGCGCGGCCTGGTGCGCGGCGGCGTAGCGCAGCGCGATCAGCCCGCCCATGCTGTGTCCCAGCAGCATCACCGGGCGTCCGGGATGCCGGGCGGCGGCGTGCCGCCGGACCAGGTCGAGATCGGGGACCCAGTTCGCCGGGCCGCCGTCGACCCGCCGGCCCGCGGAGAGCCCGTGGCCGGCGTGGTCGGGGGCGTAGACCGCCCAGCCGTCGGCGGTGAGCGCCTCCGCGAGAGGGGCGTAGCGGCCGGAGTGCTCGCCGAGGCCGTGGCTGACCAGCACGACGCCCTTGGCGTCGGCGTCCGGGAACCAGGCCCGCCAGAACAGCTCGCCGAGGACGCCGGGCAGGCGCCCCTCCGCGGCCCGCATCCCGCTAGTGCTCGGCGGGGCCGGCCGCCTGGGCGACCGGCCCGGCCAGCACGAGGTCCTGCGTCGCGTCGGCCTCCTCGCCCACCCGGACCGGGAGGGCCCGCGGCTCGCGCCCCTCGGCGACGGCCGCGACCGTGTACTCGCCCGCGGCCAGCTCGCCGAAGCGGTAGCCGCCGTCGGCGGCGGTGATCGTGGTGGCGACCAGCTCACCGTCCTGCAGCAACGAGACCGCGGCCTCGGCGAGGCCGGTCCCCGCGACGTCGCGGACCGCGCCGGCCACGGTGGAGGAGCGCACGAGCTGCACCTCGACCTCGGCCACCGCGTGCTCGGTCGCCGGGACGGTCACCGCGACGACCCCGGGCTGGTGGCCGTCCGCGGCCGCGACCAGCACGTACCCGCCCGGGCGGGGCGCGACGATCTCGCCGCGGCCCTCCGCGTCGGCGCTCGCCGAGGCGGTCTCGCGGCCGCGCGGGTCGAGGAGGGAGACCGCGGCGTCGCCGACCGGGAGCCGGTCCCGCTGCACGACCACGAACCGCACCGGCACGGCCTGCCCCGGCACCAGCGGCTCCTCGTCCTCCTGCGCGACGGCGAGGTCGACGACGGGGGCGGCGCCCGGGCGCGGGTTCGGGTCCGCGAACCCGAGCGTGCGCAGCAGGGCGAGGTCGACGGCGGCGTGCTCGGCGGCGCGGGCCTCGTGGGTGCTGATCGCCGTGCTCGTGCCGATGCCGGTGGCGCCGTCCGCGGCGGTGGGCTGCGGGGCGGGCTCGGGGGTGCTCGTCGTCGGGCTCACGAGGCCCAGCGTGACGGGCGCGGGCGCGGCCTCCGGCACCGGGGTGTCGATCACGGCGTCGGGGCTGGTGGAGGGCGCGGGAGCGGCCGCGGGGGGCTCGGCGACGGTCTCCTCGGCGACGGCTTCCGCGACGGCGGGCTCCTCGGCGGCGGGCTGCTCGGCAGTGGGCTCCCCAGCGGCGGGCTGCTCGGCGGTGGGCTGCTCGGCGGTGGGCTCCTCCGCGAGCTCGGCCCGCTCCTCGGCGACCTCCACCGGGCGCTCCTCCGCCTGCACGGCCGGGCGCTCCTCGACCTCCTCGACCACCCGCTCCGCCACCACCGGCTCCGCCACCACCGGCTCCGCCACCACCGGCTCCGCCACCACCGGCTCGGCCAGCGAGGCGGCCGTGGCACCCGTCGTCACCGCGGCCATCGGGGGCACCGTGCGCAGCCGGCGGACGTCACGCCCCTCGTCCGCCCCACCGCGCACGACGGCGAGCATCGGACGTCGCCCGGCGCCGGCGCGCGGCGGGGGCACCGCGGACTCGTCGGTCGGCGCCTCGGGTCCCTGCCGCCGGCGCGACGCCTCGGCGCGCGCCACGGCCTCGGCGACCGCCGGGCTGACGATCCCCCGCGCCATCGGGCGGTCGTCGCGCGTGGGTGCGGGCGGGGCGACCGACGTGACCCTGGCGACCAGCGCCGGGTCGACGGCGGAGCGGCGCTGCGGGCGGGTGCGCGGCGGCGCCTCGACCGGGACGCCGTCGACGAAACCGCGCGTCCACGGCGGACCGACGGGGCCGGCGTCGACCTCCTCGGCCACCACCCGGCGCTCGGCGGGCGGCTCCTCCGGCCGGCCGTCCGAGGGGCTCGCGGCGACCGGCGAGTCGGGCGCGTCCTCGGCCTCGGGCGCCTCCTCCGCCGCGGACGGGTCCGCCGGCGCGGCCTCGACCGGTCGCGGTTCGCCGGCCGCACCCGCACGGTCGCGGACCAGGTCACCCACCGTCCGCACGGGGGGCCGGCCCGCCGGGGGCGGGGCGGGGGCCGCCGGCGCGGTCGCGCCGCCCCGGTCGCCCCGGCGCAGCGCCACCAGGACGATCCCGGCGGCCAGCAGCACGAGCAGGACCATGACGACCAGGGCCCACGTGCTCATTCGGCTCTCCTCGCGCGATCTCGTCGAGGCCCGGCCGGTCCCCTCCCCGCGGCCGCGCGAGACGTGCGGGCCCGCCCGGACTCGTCGCAGGACCGTAGCACCGCGGACCCTTTTCACCCTGTTCGGCGACCGCTTCGCGGCGTGTCGCCCGGGCGGGTATCACCCCAGCTCAGCGCGATTCAGTCGGCACGGGCGACCCGGTCCGGCGCGGCGGGCCGGCTCCGATCCGGCGGGGTCGCGCCGGATCCGGGACGATTCCCCCTCGTGGCGATCGATCCGGACCTCTCCGAACTGGCCGCGGCGCACGGCGTCGCGACGGGCTACAACGACGGCGACCGCAGGCCGGTCACCGTCGACGAGGAGGTGGTCGTCGAGGTCCTCGGCCTGCTCGAGGTCGACGCGACCACCCCCGCCGCCCGGGCGGCGGCGCTGGCCGAGGCGCGCGAGAACGCCGCCCGCGGCCTGCTCCCCGGCACCCTCGGCCTGCGCGCCGACCGCTCCCGCCCCCTCCCCGTGCCCGGCGTGCTGGTCGCCGAGGACGGCAGCCGCCGCGAGGTCGAGGGCGAGCTGGCCGGGCTGGAGCCCGGCTGGTACCGGCTGGAGACGGCGGAGCAGCAGGTCACGGTCGTCGTCTCGCCCCCGGCCCTGCCGCCGACCCCGCGCTCGTGGGGCTGGATGCTGCAGCTCTATGCGCTGCACTCCGCGGACAGCTGGGGGATCGGCGACCTCGGCGACCTGCGCACCTTCACCGCACACGCCGGCGAGCAGGGCGCGTCCGCGATCCTGCTCAACCCGCTGCACGCGATCACGCCGCTCGCGCCGGTGCAGCCCTCGCCGTACACGCCGTCGAGCAGGCAGTTCGCGACCCCGCTGGCGCTGCGGATCACCGATCTGGCCGAGTACGCCGCGGCCGACCCGGCCACCCGCGCCGAGGTGGACGCGCTGCGCCCCGAGACGGTCGGCGACCGCATCGCGCACGACCGGGTGTGGGAGGCGAAGCGGTCGGCACTCGAGCTGCTGTGGCGGTCGGCCGGTCGGCCCGACCCCGTCGAGCCCGGGGCCGATCTCGTGGACTTCGCGACGTACTGCGCGCTCGCCGAGCGCTACGGCGGCCGGTTCACGCTCTGGCCCGAGGAACTGCGCCATCCCGGCTCCGAGGCCGTCGCGCGCGCCCGGCGCGCGCTCGCGCCGCGGGTCGCGTTCCACGGCTGGGTGCAGCAGCGGCTCGCCGACCAGCTCGCCGCGGCCCGCACCGCCGCCCGCGAGGCCGGCCTGCCGCTCGGCGTGATCCACGACCTCGCCGTGGGCTGCGACCCGGAGGGTGCCGACGCGTGGGCGCTGCAGGACGTCCTGGCCCTCGGCGTGACGGTCGGCGCCCCACCGGACGCCTTCAACCAGCGCGGACAGGCCTGGGGCCTGCCGCCGTGGCGCCCGGACCGGCTGGCGGAGACCGGTTACGCGGCCTACCGCGACATGCTCCGGGCCCTGCTCACGCACGCCGACGGGCTGCGCATCGACCACGTCGCCGGGCTGTTCCGGCTCTGGTGGGTACCGCCGGGTCGCACGCCCGACCGCGGCACCTACGTCCACTACGACGCCGAGGCCATGCTCGCCGTCCTCACGCTCGAGGCCTCCCGGGCCGGCGCGGCCGTGGTCGGCGAGGACCTCGGCACGGTGGAGCCCGAGGTCACCGAGGCCCTGCACAGCCGCAACATGCTCGGCTCGACCGTGCTCTGGTTCGCCCGCGACCCCGGGCGCGGCCCCGAGGAGTCCGGCGGAGCCCTGATGCCCCCCGGGGAGTGGCCGGAGGAGGCGGTCGCGACCATCTCCACCCACGACCTGCCGACTGCGGCGGGCTTCCTGACCGGCGAGCACGTCCGCGCCCGCGCGGACCTCGGCCTGCTCGACGACGTCGAGGGCGAGGAGCGCAAGGCCGCTGCCGAGCGCGAGGAGCTGGTGGGTCTGCTGGTCGCCGAGGGGGTGCTCGACTCCGCCGAGGCCCCCGAGGAGCGGATCGTGGTCGCGATGCACGCGCTGCTGGCCCGCAGCCGCAGCCGGCTCGTGCTCGCCTCGCCGTACGACGTCGTCGGCGAGACCCGGCAGCCCAACCTGCCGGGAACCGTCGACGAGTACCCGAACTGGCGGCTGCCGCTGCCGCTCTCGCTCGAGGAGCTGGTGGCGGACCCGCGGGTGAAGGAGGTCGTCGCGGCATTGCGTTCCGGGGGCCGCTGAGGCGACGATCACAGCATGCCCCTCAGTGCCGAGGCCCTGACGACCGCCGACCGTGCCGCCGACCTGTTGTGGACGGCGTGGACGGCCGGCGACGTGATCGACGAGCTCCCCGAGGACCTGCGTCCCTACGACCACGCCGCGGGCTGGGCGATCCAGCAGCGCGTCGGCGAGCGGGCGGGCCCGGGCTACGGCTGGAAGATCGCGGCGACGTCGGCGCCGAGCCAGGCCGTGATCGGCATCGGCACCCCGCTGCCGGGGCGGCTGTTCGACCGGTTCCGCTTCGAGCCGGGCGACACGCTGCCCTTCGGCGGGTTGCACATGCGGGTGGTCGAGGCGGAGTTCGCGTTCCGGATGGCCGCCGACGTGCCGGCCGGTGCGTCCCGCGAGGAGGTGCTCGCGGCCGTCGCGGGCCTGCACCTGGCGATCGAGGTGCCGGACTCGCGGCTGCGGGACTACCCGCGGGCCGGCAGCTCGCAGCTCCTCGCCGACGTCGCCTGCGCCGGTCAGTTCGTGCTCGGCCCGGAGGTCCCGGACTGGCAGGGGATCGAGTTGTCCACAGCGGGGACAGCGCTGTGGATCAACGGCGAGCGGGCCGCCGTCGGCAACGGCGCCGAGGTGATGGGCGACCCGCGCACCGCCCTGGTCTGGCTCGCCGAGGAGCTCGCCCACCTCGGGACGGGCCTCAGGGCGGGCGAGATCGTGACGACCGGCTCCACCACCCCGGTCCCCCCGATCTCGGCGGGTGACGCCGTCCGCGCCGAGTTCGGCCCCCACGGCTCCGTCGAGATCTCCTTCTCCTCCTGACCCCGACGGAGCTCCCGACTCGTGCACCAGGAACTCCCGACTCGCGGAACACGCACTCCCGGCTCCCGCGAGTCGCGAGTCCCGGTAGCGCGAGTCGCGAGCTCCGGGGTCAGACCGTGAAGCGGAGGGTGCTGGGCCGGTCCTCCGCCAGCGCGGCGAGGTGCTCGTCGACCGTGGTCATGCCGTGCAGGTCCCGCCCCGCCGCCATGCCCTCGAGCAGCGCCTTCTCGGCCCGCTCGATCTCCTCGGCGGCGTCGATCGCGGCCTCGAAGCGCTCCCGCGGACCGACCACGATGCCGTCGTCGTCCCCGACGACGAGGTCCCCCGGCGAGACGCGCACCCGGCCGAGCAGCACCTCGCGCCCGAACGTGCCCGGATCGCGCGTGGTGCCGGACATCGGGTTGGTGCCGCGCGCGTGCACCGGCAGCCCGATCCGGCGCAGCCCACGGATGTCCCGGCAGTAGCCGTCGATCACGATCGCGGCGATCCCCCGCCGGCGCGCCTCGGTGGCGAACAGCTCCCCCGACACCGCCTTGCGCAGCGAGTTCGTGGCCAGCACCAGCACCGAGCCCGGCTCGGCCTCCCGCAGCGCGACGAGGACGGGCAGGTGGTCGTCGTAGGCGAGCAGGGTGAACGCGGGGCCGGCGAACGAGACGTCCGGGACCATCGCGCGGATCGCCGGGTCGACGACGGCGAGCCCCTTGTCGGCGTCGCACAACGAGGAGACCTGCACCGCGCGGAGGCGCTCGATCAGCGTGTCCATGTCTCCATCGTGCATGCGCAAGCCTTGACTTGCACCTGCGGAGGGTGCAAGCCTGTGCTTGCACGTCAAACGAGGAGGAACCATGGACACCATCACCCGCGAGATCACCGTCGCGGCCGCCCGCACCCGCGTCTGGGAGGTCATCACCCGCGCCGAGCACGTCGGCCGCTGGTTCGGCGAGGCCGGCGCCGAGGTCGACCTGCGGCCGGGCGGGCGGATCGTGCTCGACTTCGGCGAGCACGGGATCGGCTACGCCCGGGTCGAGCGGGTCGAGGAGCCGGAGCTGTTCAGCTTCCGGTGGTCCCGCCGGCGGGAGACCGAGCCCGAGCCGGGCGACGAGACGCTCGTCGAGTTCACGCTCACCGAGACCGGGGAGGGCACGCTGGTGCGGGTCGCGGAGAGCGGGTTCGCGTCGCTGACCGGCGACGCCGCGGCGTACCACCGGCAGAACACCGAGGGCTGGCAGCACAAGATGGCCGACCTGCAGCGCTACCTGGAGTCCGTGCCGGCATGAGCGGACAGGCCCTCGGCGCGCTCGCCGATCCCACCCGCCGCGAGCTGCTCGAGCGGCTCGCGCGGGGGGAGGCGAGCGCGACCGCGCTGGCCCGCGACCTGCCGATCAGCCGGCAGGCCGTCGTCCAGCACCTGGCCGTGCTCGACGCGGCCGGCCTGGTCCGGTCCGCCCGGTGCGGCCGGGAGGTCCGCTGGTCCCCCCGGCCGGACGGGCTGATCGCGGCCGCGGCCTGGTTGACGGGCCTGGCGGAGGAGTGGGACCGCAGGCTCGCCGCGATCAAGGCGATTGCCGAGGAGGGTTAGTCACACCTCGGCGTCGTCCTCGTCCTCGCGCGGGCGGGGCGGGAGCTCCGTCCGCTCGATGACGTTCTCGACGCCCTCACGCGGCTCGGTCTCGGCCCACTCCTCGCGGTGCCCCCCGCCGCGGCCGAGGCGCCCGGCGACCTCGCTCGCCTCCTGGTCGTCGATCCGCGGGCTGTGCTTGCTGCTGCCACGTTCCATGGAGGAGGCGTACCTCTCCCGCCCACGGGCAAACGGCGTCAGCGCACGGTCGGGAGCGCTCCGGCGGCGATGTCGACGCGCACCCGGGCGCCGGCCGCGAGGTCCAGGACCTCCCCGTCGACCTGCAGCGGCATCGGGTCCACCGTCCGGAACGCGTACTCGCGCACGCTCGGCTGCGTGCCGAGCCCGCGCACGGCGGCGCGGGCCGCTGTCGCCAGCACCCGCAGCTTCGAGACGTGCGGCAGCAACACGACCTCGAACACGCCGTCGTCCGGCCGGCTCTCCTCGCTGAGCGTGGCGTACTTGGCCATCTCGGCGATGTTGGCGAAGACCAGGCTGTCGAAGTTCTGCCGCCCGCCGTCGACCTCGATGGTGAACGGGCGGAAGCGGGAGAACGCGCGAATGGTCGTCACGATCTCCTTGAGGGAGCCCTTGCCGCCGCGCTCGAGCTCCAGCGCCACCACCGGGGTGATGCCGAGGCCGATGTAGGAGTGCGCGTAGCGGGGCTCCTCGTCGTCGACGGCGAGCCGGAGCAGGTCGAGCCGTTCCGTGCGGCCCTCCACGATCGCGTCGAGCAGCGGGCGCCGGGCGACGACGCGACGGTGGTCGTTCGCGTTGCCGGCCGCCAGCACCGCGGCGGCCGCCCGGGTCGCGCCGGACTTCATCAGCCCGTCGACGACCTCGTTGTAGCCGCCGTCGCCGCTCACCGACACGACCAGCGGCGCGCCCGATCCGGCCTCCTCGCGCGCGATCTCCCGCGCGTGCCCGGCGTACTCGGTCGGGCGCAGCTCCACGGGCAGGTCGGCGGCCCGCTCCGCGAGCCCGGACTTGAGCTCCTCGGCGCGTTCCTGGGCGTTCCCGGTGCTGTGCGGGTTGAAGACGATGACGACCCGGTCGAAGGCGCGCGTCACGGTGGCCACCCTATCCCGCCCGGGCGAGGACGACCGGCTCCGCACCCCGCTCGCGCAGCCCGAGTGCGGTGATCGCCGCGACCACGATCAGCAGCCCGATCCACTGCGTCGCGCTGGGCGAGACGCCCAGGAACGCGATGCCCAGGACCGTCGCCGTCGCCGGGAAGGCCAGCTCGGCGAGGGTGGCGCGGGCGGCGGGGGTGTCGCGCAGCCCGACGTAGTAGAGGACGAGCGCGAGCAGGCCCGGGATCAGCGCGAGCAGGGCCAGCGGACCCAGCTGCCCGGGTGAGACGGCCGGCGGCGCGCCCTGCACGGCGACGATGACCGCCGAGGCCGGCAGCCCCACGAGGAAGCGCAGCACCGTGACGTCCCGCGGCGCGGTGCGCACCCCGACCATCCGGCCGAGCACGGTGCCGAACCCCCACAGCACCGCGGCGCCGATCGCGAGCCCGGCCGCCCCGAGCTCGCGCACCTGTACCGCGAGGGGATCGGGGAAGGCGACCAGCCACGCCCCCACCAGCGCCGGCAGCGCGAACACCCAGTACCCGGCGCGCACCCGTTCCCCCAGCAGTGCCGCCGCGGCGACCACGGCGACGAGGGGCTGCAGCTTCTGCAGGACGAGCGGTGTGAGCGCGTCGCCGGTGGCGAACGCGGCGGTGAACAGCGCGGTGGCGAGGGCCGACGACCCCGCCCCGATGACCAGCACGGCCACCCGGTCGCGCGTCGAGGACGCCCGGAAGGCGCGCACCGCCGCGGGGACGAACGGCAGCAGCACGACGACCGCGATCAGGTGCTCCCAGAACACCACCGTCGCGGCCGGCAGGGCACCCGCGAGCGGGGCCCGCAGGAGACCGTCCGTCCCCCACAGCGCCGCCGCGACCGCCACGAGCCACGTCCGGTCCCGAGCCTGTCCCATGCTCCAGGGCAACCCCGGGCGCGGTGGATCTATGCCGCGGGGTGGGTCACGATGGAAAGATGGAGTCCACCCGCCTCGACCGCTGGCTCTGGTCGGTCCGGCTGGCCAAGACCCGGTCGGACGCCGCGGCCGCCTGCCGGGGCGGGCACGTGCGCGTCAACGACCGGCCCGCCAAGCCCGCGACGACGGTGCACCCCGGCGACGAGGTGCGTGCCCGGGTGTACGAGCAGACCCGGATCGTGGAGGTCACGAAGGTGATCCAGAAGCGGGTCGGGGCGCCGGAGGCGCAGGCCTGCTACCTCGACCGCACCCCGCCCCCGCCGCCGAAGGAGGCCCGCCCGGTGTTCGCCGTGCGCGAGCGCGGCACGGGGCGGCCCACCAAGCGGGAGCGGCGGATGCTCGACCAGCTCGGCGCCCTCCGCCCGCCGCGCTCCTGACCCTCCGCGCCGGCGCCGGGGCGTGGACGGGCGCGACGGCGGGGCGTCCGCGGGTGGGCGATGATGGAGACATGTACGACCTGCTGTTCCGGCACGTCCTGCGCCGCATCCCCGCGGAGCCGATCCACGGCGTCGCGTTCGGCGCGATCCGGGGCGTGGCGGGATCCCCGCTCGTCGGGCCGCGCCTCGGTGCGCTGCTGGCCGAGTCCGACCCGGTGCTGCGGACGCGGGTGTTCGGCGTCGACTTCCCCAACCCGCTCGGCCTGGCCGCCGGCTTCGACAAGGACGCCCGCGGGCCGGTCGCCCTGGCGCGGCTCGGCTTCGGGTTCGTGGAGCTGGGCACGATCACCGCCCGCCCGCAGCCGGGCAACCCCAAGCCCCGGCTCTTCCGGCTGCCCGAGGACAAGGCCCTCGTGAACCGCATGGGGTTCAACAACTCCGGGGCCGACGCCGTCGCCGCGCGCCTGGCCGCCCTCCCGCGCGAGGGACGACCGGTGCTGGGCATCAACATCGGCAAGAGCAAGGTCGCCACCCCGGACGAGGCGATCGACGACTACCGGCACAGCGCGCGCGTCCTCGGGCCGCACGCCGACTACGTGGTGGTCAATGTCAGCTCCCCCAACACCCCGGGCCTGCGCGACATGCAGCAGGTCGCCGTCCTCGAGCCGCTGCTCGCCGCGGTGCGCACCGAGCTCGACACCGCGGTTTCCGACCGCCGCGTCCCGCTCCTCGTCAAGATCACCACGGACCTGGCGGGCGACGACGTCGACGCCGTCGCGGACCTGACCGTGCGCCTGGGGCTCGACGGGGTGGTCGCCACCAACACGACCGTCTCCCGCGACGGTCTGCGCACACCCCGCGCCGAGGTCGATGCCCTCGGAGCGGGTGGGCTGTCCGGTCTGCCCCTGGCCGAGGCCGCGCAGGCGGTGGTGGGGACGCTCCGGGCGAAGCTCGGCCCCGACCGCACCATCATCTCCGTCGGCGGGATCTTCACGGGCGAGGACGCCTACCGCCGCATCACGGCCGGCGCGTCGTTGGTGCAGTCCTACACCGGATTCATCTACGGCGGCGGGACGTGGCCGCGCAAGGTGAACCGGGAACTCGCTGCGCTCCTGCGTCGCGACGGCCACGCCGCGCTTTCCGCTGCCGTGGGATCCGCTTCCTGACCGCAGTAGGGAACCATAACGCGCTCTACCCAGCCCCGGAATCGCATTATGGCTCCACAACGCTCTCACTCACCGCCTGAGAGCGCTCCATGTTCCACAGTGCTTCGGTGAAGGGAATGCAAGAAGGGCC
>NZ_JBHSQK010000027.1:54231-96153 GCF_042658055.1 Pseudonocardia lutea | reverse complement strand
CTTACGAGCGAGGCGCCGGCCCCTCATACGGTCTAGTCGCCGCGAGAGGCCCGGCCGGCCCTGCGCCCCGGCGCGCGCTTCATGCCTCTCCCTCGGCACGCTCAAAGAGCGGCGACGCCAGCCCGGAGCACCCCGGACCGCGGCGTCGATCACCTCGGTCCACACTGGAACCGTGCGACTCGTGCTGCTGGCCCACGCCGCCACCGTGGCCACCCGGCGGTCCGGGTTCCCGGCCGACGAGCCGCTCGACGCCGCCGAGCTGCCCCTCCCGGCCCTCCCGCGCTACGAGGAGGTCCGCTGCGCGCCCTCGCTGCGCTGCCGGCGGACCGCCGACGCGTTCGGCCTGCCCGCCGCCGTCGACGACGGGCTGACCGGCCTCGACCACGGCAGCTGGGCCGGCCGCGCGCTCGACGACGTCGCCGCCGCCGACCCGGACGGCCTCACCCGCTGGCTCACCGATCCCGAGGCCGTGCCGCACGGCGGGGAGTCGATGGCCGCGTTCGTCGGGCGGGTCGGCGGCTGGCTGCGCACGGTGCCGAACCGCCCGCGCGGGCTGCTCGCCGTCGTCGACCCGGCGGTCGTGCGGGCCGCGCTGGCCCACGCGCTCGGCGCGCCGGTGACGGCGGTCTGGCGCATCGACGTCGATCCCCTGTCCGTGGCCGTGCTGGCCGGCGAGCCGGGCCGGTGGAACCTGCGCGAGCTGCGGCCGGGCCCCGGACGGGGCGCGAACGGCACCCCGCCCTGAGCGCTCCGGGGTCAGCCCCGGCCGCCGGCCTCCACTGCGAGCGGCTGGTACTCCCGCCAGCTCGCGAGCCGGCTCTCGTAGTCCGCCTCGGCGATCGACAGCGGGGCCTCGCCGAAGAACGCCCGCAGCGGCGGGTTCTCGGCGTCGACCAGCGTCAGCACGGCCGCGCTCGACGCGGCCGGGTCGCCGGGAGCCGCCGTGCGGCGGCGCCGCTGCTCGGCGGCCTTCTCGCGGAACTCGTCGTAGGCCGGGTTCGGCGTGGCGTGCTTCGCCGAGGCGCCGCCCCAGTCCGTGTCGAACCCGCCGGGCTCGATCAGCGTCACGTGGACGCCGAAGTCCGCGACCTCCTGGGCCAGCGCCTGGCTGAAGCCCTCCAACGCCCACTTGGACGCGTTGTAGATCCCGATGTTCGGGAACGCCGAGATCCCGCCGATCGAGCTGACCTGCAGGATGTGCCCCGAGCCCTGCGCGCGCAGGAACGGCAGCGCCGCCTGGGTGACCCAGAGCGCCCCGAACACGTTCGTCTCGATCTGCGCGCGGGCCTCCTGCTCGGAGAGCTCCTCGATCATGCCGAACTGCCCGTAGCCGGCGTTGTTCACCACGACGTCGAGCCGGCCGAAGTGCTCGTGCGCCTTCGCCACGGCGGCGAAGTCGGCCTCCCGGTCGGTGACGTCGAGCGTCAGCGGCAGGATCCTGTCGCCGTACTTCGCGACCAGGTCGTCCAGCGTGGTCGTGTCGCGCGCGGTGGCCGCGACCGAGTCGCCGCGCTCCAGCGCCGCGATCGTCCACTCGCGGCCGAAACCGCGGGACGCACCGGTGACGAACCAGACCTTCATCTCTCCACCTTCTCCGGATCGGCATGTCTGCCGTCCCGCACAAGGAGCGGAGGCGCCTCCGTATGCCCGGCCGTGGGCGCGCTCACACGGAGCCCGCGAACGGGTCGGCGATCCCGCCCGGTCACCCGTACCGCTCGACGAGCATCCGGCCGATCCGCGCGAGCCCGGCCGGACCTCCTCGTTCACGGTGCCGGTGCCGGTGCCGGTGTCGTCCTCGGCGTCCGGGGGCTCCACCTCGACGTACCCCGCCCAGCCGGCCAGCTGCTCGGCCAGCGCCCAGGGGGTGTGCCCGGTGACGGTCACGCGCACCCGGCCGTCGCCGACGTCGACGGTCCCCGCGCCGAGGTGACGGCCGAACCGCTCCCGCAGCACGGGGACGAGACGGGGCTCGACCAGCACCGTGACGGTGGCCGAGGAGCGGCGGCCCTCCAGCAGCTCCACGGTCTCGCGCCAGGCCTCGGTGAGCGACAGGTCGTCCGGCCGGTCCGCAGCGAGGTCGGTGAGCTCGGCGTCGCCGATCCGGTCGACGCGGAAGGTGCGGCGACCGGCGGCGGTGCCCGCGAGCAGGTACCAGGTCGCGGACTTGTCGACCAGTCCCCAGGGGTCGACGAGCCGCTCGCGGCCGGCGTAGCCGAACCGCACCTTGCGGCGCCGCACCACCGCCTCGGACAGGTGAGCCCGGTGAGGTCCGTGCGCGCCCCGCCGACGAGCGACCAGCCGCCCCCGCGGCCGGGCTGCGGGTAGACCGGCACGCCGGCGGCCGAGAGCGCCTCGAGGTCCCGGCGGGCGGTCGCGACGGAGACCTCGAGCTCCTCGGCCACCTGACCGGCGGTCACCCGACCGCGGGCCTGCATCAGCAGCAGGATCGCGACGAGTCGGTCGGCACGCACGGGCGGAAGTATTCTCCGGAAAGTGCTCAGACCGTGAACACTTCTGAGGCGCATGCTGCTCCCACACGCCGAACGGGAGGACGACATGCTGCAGGGAATGGCCACCCACAACTTCTTCGCCGCCGACCTCGACGCCGCGCGCGCCTGGTACTCGGACCTGTTCGGCGCCGAGCCGTACTACGTGGTCGAGGGCGGGTACGTCGAGTGGCGGCTCGGGCCGCGCGAGGACGAGTTCGGGATCGTGAACGCCGCGTACGCCCCGCACCCGACGGGCACGCCGGCCGGGTCCGTCACCTTCTGGGCGGTCGACGACGTGGCCGCCGCCCTCGACGACCTCGTCGCCCGCGGCGCCGCGAAGCACACGGACGTCCGCGAGCACGGCCCGGGCTTCGTCACCGCCTCCGTGGTCGACCCGTTCGGCAACGTCCTCGGGATCATGGAGAACGTCCACTTCGCCGAGGGGCTCCGCGGACCGGCCCGATGACCGGTCCCGTCTTGCCGTGTCGCCCCTCGAATGGTCGGGTAGGGGTCCGGGGACCCGGGACACGGCGGACGGAGGAGACGGCATGCCGATCGCGGACGTGGTGCGCAAGATGCGGAAGCAGCCAATCCCGGGCTCGGGTGGCGACCTGCCGCACGTCGTGGTGCTCGGCGCCGGGTTCGCCGGGCACACCGCCGCGAAGGGCCTGCTGCGCCGGCTCCGGGGCCGCGCCCGGGTCACCGTGATCGACCAGAACGACCACTTCCTCTACCTGCCGCTCCTGCCGGAGGTCGCGGTCGGCACGCTCGAGCCGCGCCGGATCGCGGTGCCGCTGGTGCAGTCCCTGCGGGGCGCCGACGTCGTGGTCGGCGAGGTCACGCACATCGACGTGGAGGCCCGCACGGTGGCGTACACCGACCAGGAGGGCGGCTCCGGGTCGGTGTCCTACGACCGGCTCGTGCTCGCGGTGGGCAGCGTCAACAAGCTGCTGCCGGTGCCCGGCATCGCCGAGTACGCGCACGGCTTCCGCGGGCTGCCCGAGGCCCTCTACCTGCGCGACCACCTCACCCGGCAGATCGAGCTGGCGGCCACGGCCACCGACCCGCAGGAGAAGGCGTCGCGCTGCACGTTCATCGTGGTCGGCGCCGGCTACACGGGCACCGAGGTGGCCGCGCAGGGGGCGTCGTTCACCGCGCAGATGGCGCGGGCCCACCCGTCGCTGCGGGGCACGCCGATCCGCTGGATGCTGCTCGACATCGCGAAGCGGGTGCTGCCCGAGCTCGACGAGCGGCTCTCGCGCACCGCCGACACCGTGCTGCGCGAGCGCGGCGTCGACGTGCGGATGGGTCAGTCCGTGGCGGAGGCGCTGCCGAAGTGCGTACGCCTCACGAACACCGACGAGGAGGTCCCGACCCACACCCTCGTCTGGTGCGTCGGGGTCCGGCCCGATCCCCTCGTCGAGGACCTGGGCCTGCCCAACGAGCGCGGCCGGCTCGTCGTCGGGACCGACCTGGCCGTGGCCGGGCACCCGGAGATCGTGGCGTGCGGCGACGCCGCCGCGGTCCCGGACGTCACCCGGCCCGGCTCGGCCACCGCCATGACCGCCCAGCACGCCACGCGGCAGGGCGCGCTCGCCGCGCGCAACGTGGCCGCGTCGCTCGGCCACGGCACCCCGCGGGCGTACAAGCACAGCGACCTCGGGTTCGTGGTCGAGCTGGGCGGGACGGACGCGGCGGCCAACCCGCTCGGCCTGCCGCTGTCCGGGCTGCCGGCCACCGCCGTCACCCGCGGCTACCACCTGCTGTCCATGCCGGGCAACCGGATCCGGGTGGCGGCGGACTGGCTGCTCGACGCGGTACTCCCCCGCCAGGCCGTGGCGCTCGGCATGGTGCGCGGCCGGCAGGTGCCGCTGGAGACGACCGCACCGGCGCAGGCGGGCTGAGGCGGTCCCGTCGGAGGTCCGAGCGGGAGGATTCGCGGGGAGGGTTCGCGGCGGCCCGGCGGGGGCATCCCGCCGGGCATGACGAGCCGAACCGACACGACGGCGCGCCCGGGCGCGGGTGGCCGGCCGGCCGGGGAGCAACCCCTCGGCCGCGAGGCGGCCACCCCGGTCCAGATCCCGCCCCGCGGCTGGCTGCAGGTGGTCAAGCGGGCGTGGGCCGAGGCGAAGGCGGACAACGTCCCGATCCTGGCCGGCGGGGTCGCCTTCTTCGCCTTCCTGGCGCTGTTCCCGGCGATGATCGCGGCGCTGACGCTCTACGGGCTGGTGGCCGACCCGGCGCAGGTCGCGGCGCAGGTCAACGACCTCGCCGCCGCCCTGCCCGAGACCGCCCGCCCGATCATCACCGACCAGCTGAACGCGGTCGCCGGCAGCAGTGACCGCGCGCTGGGCATCGGGTTGATCGTGTCGCTCCTGGCCGCGCTGTGGAGCGCCTCGGGCGGGACGATGAACCTCATCAAGGCCACGAACCTGGCCTACGACGAGGACGAGACCCGCGGCTTCCTGAAGCTCCGTGGCACCGCGCTGGCCCTCACCCTCGGCGCGGTCGTCTTCGTCCTGCTCGCGGTGGCGCTCGTCGCGGTCGTCCCGCCGGTGTTCGACGCGCTCGGCCTCGGCGGCATCGCGCTGGTCGTCGCCCAGATCGTGCGCTGGGCGCTCCTGGTGGCCCTGGTCGTCGGGGCCCTCGCGGTGGTCTACCGGGTCGCCCCGGACCGGGACTCGCCCCGGTTCACCTGGGTGAGCGTCGGCGCCCTGGTCGCGACGCTGCTGTGGATCATCGGCAGCGTGGCGTTCAGCCTCTACGTCAACAACTTCGGCAGCTACAACAAGACCTACGGCGCGCTGGCCGGCGTCATCGTCCTGATGCTGTGGCTCTACCTGACCAGCTACATCGTGCTGCTCGGCGCGGAGATCAACGCCGAGAGCGAGCGGCAGACCGAGCAGGACACCACGAAGGGCGAGCCGGTGCCGATGGGTGAGCGGGGCGCGGAGGCCGCCGACACCCTCGCCGACCCCCCGGAACCCCGCCGCGGACGGCGCTGACCCGGGGACAGGGGGTTCAGGAGCGGCCGCGGACCCGCGGGACCCCGGCCAGCAGCCCCCGCTGCGGGACGCCGTCGACCGGCTCGGCGGCGGCGCCCGCCTCGGCGAGCACGTCGTTCGCCGCGAGGACCCCGGACATCGCCGCCCGCTCCATGAGCCCGGCGAGGTAGGGCAGCTCCACGAAGTCCCCGGCCACCCGCACCCCGCGCGCGTCCGTACGGACGCCGGGGCGGGTCCCGGCCGTCCCGGGCGGGAAGGCCGGGGCCGTGGCCTCGTGGCGCTGGTGCACGTGCAGCACCTCCGCCGCGCGCACCTCGGGCCAGAGCGCGGCCAGCTCGGCGCGCATCGCCTCGGTCGCGGCCTTGGCGTCGGGCTCCGGGCACGCGTACGAGTGCAGCTCGACGACCGCTCCGCCGGTCCGCGCCGCCCACCCGGCCGACGGGGCCTCCAGCCGCGAGTACACCGTGATCGAGTCGAGCGTGCGCTCCCCGCTCACGGCGCTGAACACCGCCCGCTCCGGCGCGACGTCCCGGTCCAGCCACAGCCGGGTCACGGCGAACGGCGGCGCCGTCCCCAGTCCCGCGCACTGCCCGGCCAGGCGCGGCGCCGAGGCAGCCGCCTCCGGTGACGCCGCGAGGAGGCCGCGCAGCCCGCCGGGGTCCAACGCCAGCACGACGTGCCGCGTCGCGAGGTCCCCGTCCTCGGTGCCCAGCCGCCACCCCTGACCGGCGGGCTCGAGGCGCGTGGCCCGGCAACCGGTCCGCACCTGCGCCCCGTGGGCGTGCAGGTACCGCGCGAGCGGCTCCCAGATCGCGGTGCGGTGGTCGGTGACCGGGGCGTCGAAGCCGATGCCCTCCGGGTTGCCCAGGAAGTAGTAGTGGAACATCGCGACCAGCTCGCCCGCCGACAGCCCCTCCTGGTCGCAGAAGAACGAGCGGGCGAAGGCCTCGAACAGCATGCCGCGGGTGCGCTCGGACATCCCGAGCCGATCGAGGAAGGCGGCGGCGTCGACCGCGTCGAGCTCCGCGGACGTGGTCGCCCGGTCGTAGGCGAGCAGCGCGCGCCCGGCGTCGGGATCGGCGCCCGCCATGTCCTTCCAGCTCAGGCTCTTCGACCGGAGGATCAGCGCGAGCAGGTTCAGCGGCGGGGCGGCGGGCAGGCCGGAGAGGTCCTCGTCCGGCCACCGCCGGGAGATCACCGGGTAGCCCGCCACCGGGGCGAGGAACCGCAGCCCGGGGTCGATCCGGCCCAGCACCGCGCGCCAGGTGTAGTAGTGCCGGAAGAAGGCGTGGAACCCGTGCTCGACGACCTGCTCGGTCCCGTCCGGCAGGACCTCCGGCCATGCGCCCAGCCGGCCGCCGAGGTGCTCCGCGGCCTCCAGCAGCGTCACCCGGACCCCGCGCTCGGCGAGCACCACCGCGGCGCTCACCCCGGCCACCCCGGCCCCGACGACCACCGCCTCCGTGCCGGGCGGCACCTCCCGGGGCAGCGTCGGATCGGGCGTGACGAGGCGGCGTCGGCGCATCCGCAGCGGCGCGGCGCGGCTCGTGAGCGGGTCCGTCACGACCGGGACCCCGGCGACCGCACCGCCGACGGGAGGAGGCCGGCGCCGACACCGGCCCGCCGGGCGGCCCGGGCGAACGGGAGCGCGACCGCGCCCATCAGCACGCCGCCGACCAGCGCCGAGCCGGGGAGGCCGAAGAAGGCCAGGTGGGCGAGCACGGACGAGCCGTAGACCCAGAGGTAGAGCGCGGTGGCGGGCGCGGAGGGGCGGTCGTGGGGCGGCAGGGTCGCGTGCAGCGCCGCGACGACCAGCGCGGACACCAGGAGCCACCCCGCGTAGTTGATCAGCGGGATCCCGGGTACCAGCGGCAGCCCGGGCCCCGGGTCCAGCCAGCGCCAGTGCCCCGCCGCGACCATCTGCGGGTCGAGGAACACGTCCCACGCGGCGAGCGCGGCCGTCCCGACGGCGACCACCCCGGCGCGGGAGCGGGCCAGCGTCCGCCCGACGACCAGTGCGGGCCAGGCCATCATCGTCCAGGCCAGCGGCACGACCAGGGGCACGTCGAGCAGCTCCGGCCCGAGCGTGCCCGTGTAGGTGTAGGACCCGAACGGGACGCCCGTGCGCAGGCCGACGGCCTCGGCGGCGAGCCCGCCCCCGCCCGCGACGACGAGCAGCAGGAGCCCGCCGCGGGCGCCGTGCAGGCGGGTGGCGTCGCACAGCGAGGCGGCCGCGAACACCACCACCGACAGCACGGTCACCTGCGTGCGCAGCGCCTCCGGCATGAGCGGGTAGGCGATCTGGACCAGCACCGCGCCGGCCACCAGCGTCCAGGTCAGCGCGTGGGCGCGCCCACGCGCGAAGGGGGCGTTTCGGAGCACGCGTCGTCCTTCCTGGGGCACGGGACCGGGCACGGGGGTCCCCGGGGGTCCGACGATGCCGTGCCGCGCGCGTCCCCGCGAGTCGGGGCGCCCGGCGGGTCGAGGTGCGGGCCGGACCGGCGGCTCCTAGGGTTCCGCCGTGACCGCCGCCCGCCTTCCCGGACCGCTCCGGGCCGCGGCCACCGCGGGATCCGCACTCGCGGTGCTCGGCACGCTGCACCAGCTGCGCAACCAGCGGCTCCTGCGCACCCCGCCCGCCGCTCCCCCGCCGGTCACCGTCCCGGTCTCGCTGCTCGTCCCGGCCCGCGACGAGGCGCACCGCATCGGCCCCACCATCCGCTCGCTGCTCGCCCAGACCGGGCTGGCCCAGGCCGAGATCCTCGTGCTGGACGACGGCTCCACCGACGCCACCGCCGCGGCCGTCCGGGCGGCGGCGGGCGGCGACCCCCGGCTGCGGGTGCTCACCGGGACCGCGCCCCCGCCCGGTCGCCTCGGCAAGCCGCACGCCTGCGCCCAGCTCGCCGCCGCCGCGCGGGGCGAGATCCTCGTGTTCGTCGACGCCGACGTCGTCCTGGCCCCGCACGCCGTCGCCGCCGCGGTCGCGGTGCTGCGCGGACCGGCGCCGCTCGACCTGCTGTGCCCCTGGCCCCGGCAGGTGGCCGACGGCCTCGCCGCCCGGCTCGTGCAGCCGCTGCTGGCCTGGTCGTGGCTGGTCACGCTGCCGCTGCGGGTGGCCGAGCGCTCCGGGCGGCCCTCGATGGTCGCCGCCAACGGACAGTTCCTCCTGGTCGAGACGGCCGCACTCGCCCGTGCCGGCGGCTGGGCGGCCGTCGCGGGCGAGGTGCTCGACGACATCGCACTCGCCCGCGCGGTCCGGCGGACCGGCGGCCGGACCGGGGTGGCCGACGGGTCCGCGCTCGCCACCTGCCGGATGTACGACGACGGGCGCCAGCTCGCCGCGGGCTACCGCAAGTCGCTGTGGGCCGCGTTCGGCTCCGCACCCGGCGCGGCCGCGGTGGCCGCGCTGCTCGCGCTGGTCTACGTCCTGCCCGCCCTCGCCGCGCTGCGCGGCTCCCGGGCGGGCGCGCTCGGCTACGCGGCCGGCGTGGCGAGCCGGGTGCTCGCCGCCCGCCGGACCGGGGCGCGGAGCAGGCCCGACGCCGCCGCCCACCCGGTCTCGATCGCCGCGCTGCTCGGGCTGCTCGCCTCCTCGTGGGCCGGGCGGCGGGCGGGCACGCTGAGCTGGAAGGGCCGGGTCCTGTGACCGGAGCTGCGAGGGCGGTGCCGTGAGCCGGGTGATCGTGATCGGCGCCGGGGTGGGCGGGCTGGCCGCGGCGGCCCGGCTCGCGGCGCTGGGGCACGAGGTGGCGCTGCACGAGCGCGCGCCGATCCACGGCGGCAAGCTCGGCGTCGTCGAGCGGGAGGGTTTCGTCTTCGACACCGGTCCCTCGCTGCTGACCCTCCCGGATGTGCTCGAGGAGGTCTTCACGGCGACCGGCGGCCCGTCCGGGCTGCCGGTCGAGCCGGTGGACCCGGTGTGCGCCTACACCTTCGCCGACGGCACCCGGCTCGCCGTGCCGCACGATCCCGCCGCGGTCCCGGCCGCCCTGGACGCCGCGCTCGGGCCGGGCGCCGGCGACGCGTGGCGGGCGCTGTACGAGCGCTCCGGGCGGTTGTGGGACCTCGTCGGCGAGGCCGTGCTGCGCCGCCCGCTCGATCTGCGCGCGCTGCTGCGGATGTCGGTGCGGCTCCGCGACCTGCGCGCGGTCGCCCCGTGGCGGACCCTCGACGGCCTGGGCCGCGTACTGCTGCCCGACCCCCGGCTGCAGACCTGGTTCGCCCGCTACGCCACCTACTCCGGCTCGGACTTCCGCCGCACGCCCGCGGTGCTGTCCGTGACCCCGTACGTCGAGCAGCGGTTCGGCGGCTGGTACGTCCGCGGCGGGCTGCGCCGGATCGCCGACGCACTCCTCGAGCGGTGCGGCGAACTCGGCGTCGCCGTCCACCTCGGGTCCGAGGTCCAGGCGGTCACCGTCGCCGGCGGCGCGGTCCGCGGCGTCCGGATCCGCGGCCGCGAGGTGCCCGCCGACCTCGTGGTGTGCAACGCCGACGCCTCGGTCCTGTACGAGCGGCTGCTGCCGGCCGGTACGGCGCGGCGGGCCCGGCGCGACCTGCGCCGCACGCCCCGCTCGCTGGCCGGCTTCGTGCTGCTGGTCGGGCTGGACGGGCGGGAACCCGGCGCCGCGCACCGGGTCTGGTTCCCGCGGGACTACGCCGCCGAGTTCGACGCGATCTTCGGCCGGCACCCCCGCCCGGTGCCCGACCCGACGATCTACGTGCACGCGCCGGACGATCCCGCGCTGCGGCCGGACGCGGCGAGCGAGGGCTGGTTCGTGCTGGTCAACGCCCCCGTGCACGATCCGGGGCGGGGTGTCGACTGGGACGCGCCCGGAGTGCGGGAGCGCTACGCCGACCACGTCCTGGCCACGCTGGCGGCGCGGGGCACGGACGTCCGGGGCCGGGTCCGCGTCCGCGAGATCCTCACGCCGGCCGATCTCGAGCGGCGCGCCGGCGCCCCGGGCGGAGCGATCTACGGCACCGCCTCGCACGGCCCGCGCGCCGCGCTGCGCCGCCCCGCCAACCGCTCCCCCGTCCCCGGGCTCTACCTGGTCGGCGGCTCCGCCCATCCCGGCGGCGGGCTGCCGCTCGTGCTTCTCTCGGCCGGGATCACCGCGGGGCTCATCGGCCCGGCGGGAACCCGCGGGGCATCGTGCGCAGGATCCCCACCACCAGCTGCAGCAGCCCCACCACGCCCACGACCGTCCACGCGACCGCGAGCACCATGGCCCAGTCCCACCCGGTGAGCGGCGTGCCCGCGGGCAGCGCACCGGCGCCCGACGCGGCCACCGCCACCACGATCACCCGCGTCGGCCGCTCCGCGACCGTCACCGCGCCGACGCCCGGCATGCCGACGGACTGCGCCCGGGCCCGGACGTACTCGTGCAGCAGCACCAGCGCGGCCGCGGCCACCGCCCATCCCGGCGGCGCGCCCAGCGCCACCAGCACCGCCGCCAGGAGGAGGTCGCCGACCCGGTCCGCGACGGCGTCGACCACCGCGCCCAGCGGGCGGGCGCGGCCGGAGCGCAGGGCCACGGCGCCCTTGCGACCGTCGAGCAGCTCGGCGGTCACCACGAGCACCGCGGCGAGCAGCGGCCAGCTCCCGCCCGCCGCGGCCGCGGCCCACGCCCCGGCCACGGCCAACACACCGGCCAGCGACAACAGGTCCGGCGGCACGCGGGAGAGCGGCCCCGCGGCCAGCCCCTGCACCAGCCGCAGCCACCCGCGCACGACCGCCGAGGGCCGCACCCCGGCGTGCAGCGCGGACCAGCCCGCGAGGCCTGCGTCCTCCGGCTCCGTCACCGCGCCAGCCTCGCACCGCCGGGTGCCTGACGCCCACCGCGGGGGGCGCCGATGAGCCCCGAGCACACTCCGCGGGCGCTGCTGCGCGAGACGGCCCGGTCCTTCCCCGCCAGCGACGTCGCCCTGTGGGCCGCGGGCGCCACGTTCTTCGGCCTGCTCGGGCTGGTCCCGCTCGCCCTGGTGTCGTTGCGCGTCGCGGGCGTGCTGGTCGGGCCGGACACCCTGCGGGCCGGGATGGACACCGCGATCGGCGGGCTCCCCGCCGGGCACGGCACGCCCGAGGCGCTGCGCACGCTGACCGCCACGGCGCTGGGCATGTCCTGGCTGCAGACCCTCGTGGCGCTGTTCCCGGCCAGCCTCTACGGCGAGGGGCTGCGCCGCGCGTTCCTGCAGCTCTCCCCCGCGCAGGACCGGTTCACCGGATGGCGCGGACGGCTGGGCCTGCTCGCCCTCGCCGTCGTCGCCCCCGTGCTGGTGCTCGCCGTGCTCGCCACCTCCCCCCTGGTCGCCCCGCTCTACGTGCGGGGCGGCTGGTGGCTCGCGCTGGGCGTCGTCGTCGCCTTCCACGTCGTCTGGGTCACGGTGTCCGTGGCCCTGACGCTGGTGTTCCGGCTCGTCGGGCCGGGCCGCATCGGGTGGCGCGCCCTGCTGCTCGGCGGGTTCGGCATCGGGTCCGTGCTCGCCGGGTTCCTGCAGGGCTTCCTGCTGTTCCTGGCCATCCCGATCGAGTGGTCGGCCCCCTTCGGCGGGCTGCCGATCGTCGGCGCGGTCTCCGCGCTGGCCCTGTGGCTCTACCTGCTGCACATCCTGCTGCTGGCGGGCTACCGCGCCACCCTCGTGGCCGACGACGTCCTGCGGGGCTGATCCGCGGCCGGCACCACCCCCGACCCGGCTCGACTCGCGGCCCGGCGGATCCCGGGTCATGCTCCTCGTGAACAACATATGACGCGGTTGTCCGGCGGCGCGTGCCGGAGACGGAGGAAGCGGAGATGACGGTCGTGGCGCCCCTGCCCGTGGCGGACACCCGGCCCGGGAGCCTGCACACCGCGCAGCTCCCGCGCCTGCGCACCCTGCACGCCCTGGCGCCGGACGACCCGCGCCGCCGGGCGTTGCGCAACTCCATCGCCGAGGCCTACCTGCCCATCGCCGAGCGCATGGCCCGCGGGCAGGCCGCGGGCTCGCCCACCGCCTTCGACGACCTGCTGCAGGTCGCCCGGCTCGCCCTGCTCACCGCGATCGACCGCTGGGACCCCGAGCGCGGCGACGGCACGGACTTCGTCGGCTACCTCGTCCCCTGCATCCGCGGGGAGTTCCTGCACCACTTCCGGGACCAGACGTGGGTGGTGCGGGTGCCGCGCCGGGTCAAGGAGATGGCCGCCCGGGTCAACCGCGAGAGCTCGGCGCTCCACCAGCGGCTCGGCCGGGCGCCGCGGCCCAGCGAGGTCGCCGGGGCGCTGGGCGTCGACCGGGAGGTGGTGCTGGAGGTCCTGCTCGCCCAGGGCTACCAGACCGCGGGCTCGCTCGACGAGCGGCGCGACCCCGGCGAGCCCGAGGACGCCCGGCTCGGGGACCTCGACGCCGACCTCGGCCGCGCGGAGGACCGCGCCACCCTGCGGCCGCTGCTCGCCGCCCTGCCCGAGCGCGAACGGACCATCCTCGGCCTGCGGTTCGTCGACCAGCTGACGCAGTCGGAGATCGCCCGCCGGGTCGGCGTGTCGCAGATGCACGTCTCGCGGCTCCTCGCCCGCAGCCTGGCGACGCTGCGCGCGCACGTCGCGGCGAACCACGTTTGACGAACGGCTCCCGGACCTACTCCAGAGGTGGACCCGTGAACCGGGACGACAGGAAGGACACCATGACCAGCACCGAGAACCGCTCCCAGATCAACTACACCGTGCCCGGGATGAAGTCCGACGAGGCCGGCCAGGTCGTCGCGCTCCTGCAGGACCGGCTGAACGCCCTCAACGACCTCGCGCTGACGCTCAAGCACGTGCACTGGAACGTGGTCGGGCCGAACTTCATCGCGGTGCACACGATGCTCGACCCGCAGGTCGACGGCGTGCGCGAGATGGTCGACGACGTGGCGGAGCGGATCGCCACCCTCGGCGGCTCGCCCTGCGGCACCCCGGGCGCCCTGGTCGCGCAGCGCAGCTGGGACGACTACTCGATCGGCCGCAGCGACGCGATCGCGCACCTCGGCGCGCTCGACCTCGTCTACGCCGGCGTGATCGAGGACCACCGGGCCGCGATCGAGAAGACCGAGGAGCTCGACCCGGTCACCCAGGACATGCTCATCTCCCAGGCCGGTGACCTCGAGCAGTACCAGTGGTTCGTCCGCGCCCACCTGGAGAACGCCGACGGCACCCTGCGCTCGGCGGACGCCGACACCGAGGTCGCCGCCGCGAAGGCCGCGACGCAGTGACCCGCACGCCGGACGGGCGACCCGGCCGGGTCGCCCGTCCGGCGGGACGGCCGCCACGCGGCCAGTCCGCGAACGGCCCCGCTACCGGCCCCTCCCGGGCGGCCCGCCGCCGCCCGCGCACCTGAGGCTCAGGACCCCGTCCGCGAGACGTTGCGCAGCCTGCTGGTGAGGGTCTCGATCTCGCCGCGGGCGTCGTCGAGCTGTGCGCGGGTCCGGCGCAGCTCGTCGGCGCGCTCCTCGAGGTCCGATCGCGCGGAGTGGAGGGCCTCGGCCGCCCGGTCGCGGGCGTCGTCGGCCTCGCGGCGGGCCTCGTCGGCGCGCTCGCGGGCCCGGTCGCTGTCCTGCAGCCGGTCCTCGAGATCGGCGATGGTCTGCGCGGAGGCGAGGGTGTGGCCGTCGTCGAGCAGCTCCCGCAGCCGGCTCGCGAGGGCGAGCTGACGGCGGGAGTACCGGCGGTGCCCGCCGCCGGTGCGGTGCGGGTGGAGCACGCCGGCGTTGTCCAGGCTGCGGAGGAACGCGGGCTGCACACCGAGGAGCTCGGCCGCCTGTCCCATCGAGACGGCCGGGTAGTCCTCGTCGTCCAGCCTGTCGAGGTTGTTGGCCACGGCCCCTCGCGTCCCTCCCCTTCCGGCCGGTGCGCAGCGCACGACCGACCTTCGTCCGTCGAGGAAACTTCTACCAGCGGGTGCAGTTTTCCGCAAGAACGCGGTACCGGAGCCTGCGTCAGGCGGCCAGGAGCTCGAGGAGCCGGGCCCGGTCCGGCCCGGGAGTCGGGGCCGGCACCGCGCCCGCGTGCCGCTCGACGGCCGCACGCACGGCCGGCCGGGCGAGCACCTCCGGCGGCAGCGCGGTGCACAGCGCGATCTCGAGGACGCCCCGGAACACGTCCGGATCGGTCGCCGCGGCCGCCAGCAGCGCCTGGGTCGTCGGGTTCCCGGCCGGCGCCGGGGTCCCGTCCCGGACCGCGACCATCTCGGCGATCCGGAAGCGGTCCGCCGTGATCTGGGTGTGCACGAACGGCGCGACGACCTCGTCCGTGCGCGCGTGGAAGGTGCGGGCCAGGCGGGCCGGGTCGTCGAGGGCCTCCCGCACCGCGTGGCGGAGCACCTGGGCGTGCAGCACGCCGACCGACAGCCCGCGGCCCGCCGACGGGTTCGTGCAGGCCCACGCGTCGCCCACCGGGACGAACCCGGTCACCACGGGCCGGCCGTCCTCCACGTACCGGCACAGGCGGTCGATCACGCCCGCCATGGGGCGGACCCCGCCGAGCGGCTCGCCGTCGAGCCAGTGCGCCTGCAACGGGCAGGCCCCGACGACCCGCTCGAACACCCGGGGCTCCCGCAGCGCGCGGAGGGCGTGGTCGGCGCTGGTCCCGAACACCGTCACCGACCAGGTGTCGTTGTCGCTGCGCAGGGTCAGCAGGGAGATGCTGCCGATCGGCATGATCGCGCGGCCGCGCAGCCGCGGCGGCTCGGGCCCGCGGTAGAACCGCGTGTAGTAGACGTAGCCGCGGTCCTCGGACATCTCCTGCGGCGCCCGCGCCCCCGCCGCGGTGAGCCAGCTCGCCGCCCGCGTCCGGCGGCCGGTCGCGTCGACGACGAGATCGGCCGCGAACCTCCGACCGGACGTGGTGACCACACCGGTGACGTGCGGGACCCCGGTGAGCGCCGAGGGCCCCGTCGTCAGCCCGGCCACCTTCGTCCCGCGGCACACCTCGACCCCGGGCTCGGCCTCGGCGAGCTCGGCGAACACGGCCTCGAACACCGGCCGCCGCCCGGTCACGAAGCGCAGGTCCTCGTCCCCGGGCCGCGGGGTCCGGTCGGTCAGGGTGGGCGGGGCGGCGGCGACGTAGTCCATCCACACGCACCCGGCCTTCTCCAACAGCCCGGTCACGTCCGGCAGCTCCTCGTCGCACACCCGCCGGAACCGGGCGAAGAGGTTGTGGGGCTGGCGGAACTGCGCCACCCCGGTCCGGCGCCAGCTCCCCCAGGCCTCCTCGGCCGTCGCCGGCGCCGGGTCGGCGTCCCCCTCCAGCACCGTGACCCGGTGCCCGTCGCGGGCCAGCATCACCGCCGCGGCCAGCCCGATCACCCCGCCCCCGCACACCACGATCGATCCCACCGCGTCACCGCCCCGCTCCGGGCCCGGCCGTCCACCGGACATCTGTGCCGGAAAGGGAGCAGGTCGATCAGCCACCTGATACCCGGCGGCCGCGTGCCGACGGGTCGCCTTCGGACCCGGACGGCGAGCAGCCGCCGAGGTGCTGGTCGATCTGCTGCGCGCAGTCGGCGCTACCCGCACGGCACGCGGGGCAGCAAGATCGCGTGTCATGGAGCAGGACGGTCGGAAACCGACCCTCCCGGTCCAGGAATGGTGATCGCGGGGCGCGAAGCGGCCGTGCGACGGCGCGACTCCGCGAGCAGCGCGTCGAGGAGGGGTGGAGACCGGCACGGTCAGCGCTCGTCGAGCACCCGGCGGGCCTTGAAGGTGGTCTCGGGGAGGGTGCCGGGGGCGAGCAGGACGGCCGGGACACGGATGCCGAGCACCCGCCGGAGCGCGTCCTCGACCGGCTGCCGGAGGCCCGGGTCGCCCTCCGCCTCGACGGTCATCTCGTCGAGGGCGCCCTCCTTCCGGACCCGGATGCGGAACTCGGGGCCGAGTCCCGGGACGGAGCGCAGGGCGGCCTCGACGGCGCTGGGGAACACGTTGGCCCCGCGGATCACCACCATGTCGTCGAGCCGCCCGAGCACGCCCTCCGGCATCCGCGGATAGGTCCGGCCGCAGGGGCAGGGATCGGTGGCGAGGTAGGTCTCGTCGCCCGGCGCGAAGCGGATCATGGGCTGCGAGTCGCGCCAGAGATGGGTGTAGACGACGGCGCCGCGCTCGCCGACCGGGACCGGCGCGTTGAGGTCCGCGGAGGAGACGACCTCGGTGAACACCTCGTCGACGTAGAGGTGCGTGCCGGTGCCGGCCTCGCAGCCCACGCTCGTCTGGAAGGGGTACATCTCCGAGGTCGAGCCGGCGTCGGCGGCGATCGCGCCCCAGCCCTCCTCGATGATCGTGCGGGTCCCCGGCAGCGCACCGCCGGGCTCCCCGCCGACGAGCAGGTGCCGGACCGTGGACCCCCGCAGGTCGATGCCCATCTGCTCGGCGACCGAGAGCAAGTGGATGCAGTAGGACGGCGTCGCGCTGAACACCGTGGACCCGAGCCGGCCGATCAGCTCCAGGTGCTTCTGCGAGTCGGTGATCCCGATCGGGAACAGCGTCGCCCCGATGCGCTCGGCGCCCTGCACCACGCCCCAGCCGCCGAAGAACAGGCCGAACGGGAATCCGACCTGGACGAGGTCGTCGGGCCGGACGCCGGCGCACCACTGCGCCATCGCGTGCACCTCGCCCGCCCGCTCCCAGTCCGCCTTCGACACCGCGTACATCGTCGGCACCCCCGAGGTGCCCGACGAGCCGTGGATCCGCGCGATCCCGCCCGGCGGCAGCGCACGGGCGTAGCTGCCGAAGGGCGGGTGCGCCGCCTGGTCCGCCACCAGCATCGACTTGGTGATCACCGGGACCTTCGTGGTGAAGTCCTCCAGCGACCGGACGTGGTCGGGGTGGAAGCCGTGGGCGTCGTAGTGCCGCCGGTAGAAGGGCAGCTCGGCGTAGGCGTGGCGCAGCTGGTGCCGGATCCGCTCGAGGATCAGCACCTCGCGCTCGGCTGGGTCGAGGGTCTCCCGTTCCTCGTCCCAGAACCGCGGGAACCCGCGCGCGTCGGTCCGCAGCGACCGGGGTCCGCTCATGGTGGCTCCTCAGCCGATCGCGCGGTCCCGCGCGGCCCAGTGGGGCGCCCGCAGGACCTTCTTGTCGATCTTCCCGAAGGGGGTCTCCGGCAGCGCCGCGACGAGCTCGACGGACTTGGGCCGGGCGTAGGCGGCCAGCTCCCCGCGCGTCCACTCCAGCAGCGCGGCCCGGTCCAGCTCGTCCGCCGGGACGGCGGGGACGACCACGGCGTGCACCGCCTCGCCCCAGTCCTCGTGCGGGACCCCGATCACCGCCGCGCGGGCGACGGCCGGATGACGGACCAGCACGTCCTCGACCTCGCGGCAGTACACGTTCATCCCGCCGCTGATCACCATGTCCGCCTTGCGGTCCCGCAGGTGCAGGTAGCCGCCGTCGTCGAGGAACCCGACGTCGCCGGTGCGGATCCAGCCGCCGGGCAGGAACTTCGCCGCGGTGGCCCCGGGGTCGTCCAGGTAGGCCTCGAGCGTGTACGGCGCGCGGAGGCAGACCTCACCGGTCCCGCCCGACGGGAGGGGTGCGCCGTCGTCGTCGACGACCCGGACGTCGGCCATGATCGACGCCTGCCCGCAGGAACCGAGCAGCTCCGGCCGGGCGGGGTCGTGGTCGTGCTTGGTCAGCCGGGTGCCCCAGTTCGGGCACTCGGTCTGGCCGAAGAGCTGCACGAACACCGGCCCGAACACCTCCAGGGCCCGGGCCAGCCGGGACGGGGCGATCGGGGCGGCGCCGTAGACGACCGTCCGCAGCGGCAGGTCCTCCCGGCCCCGGGTCGCCGCGTCGATCAGGTCGAGCAGCCGGTAGATCATCGTCGGGACCAGGAAGGTCCACGTGATGCCGCCGGTGCGCAGGAGGTCCAGGGCGCGGGCGGCGTCGAAGCCCGGCTCGATCACGATCGTCGCGCCCCGGACCAGCGCGGACTGCGCGAAGAGCCCGGCCGCGTGCGCGAGCGGGGTCGTGAGCAGCAGCCGCTCGTCCTGGGCGAGCTCGGCCTCCACGATCTGGGCGTACTGCACCGCGACGGCCGAGGCCTGGGTGTGCACGACCCCCTTCGGCAGCCCGGTGGTGCCGCCGGTGAAGTAGATCGCCGCCCGGTCCGTGGGCCCGATCGCGGGCGGCGGCACGGCGACGTCGCGGGGCCCGGCCAGCGTCTCCCCGGCCGGCGGGCCGCCGCCGTCGTCGACCCGCAGGATCGGCAGACCCGCCCCGGCCCGCTCGCCGACGGCGACGACGCCGGTTCCGAGCACCAGCGCCCGCACCCGGGCCGCCTTCAGGATGTGCGCGACCGTGGCCTCGGGCAGCAACGTGTTGACGGGCACCTTCACCGCGCCCGTCCGCGCCACGGCGAGATCCGCGACCACGAACTCGACGCAGTTGCCGAGGTACAGCGCCACCGCGTCGCCCGGGCGCACCCCGGCTCCCCGGAGCTGGTCCGCCACCGCGGCGGACCAGCGGTCGAGGTCGCCGTAGGTCCAGCTCCGCCCGCCGGCCTCGACCGCGGTCCGCACCCGGTGCCGCCGGAGCGCGGCCTCGAACTCCTCACCCAGCGTCGCGCGCACCGCTCAGGACGGCCTCTCGACCAGGCCCTGCGCCTCGGCCACGTCCCAGTACGAGTGCAGGCCGCGGACGTGCTGGCCGCCGTCGACCGGGACGAAGTGCCCCGTGATCCGCTGCGCCGCCGGGGACATGAGGAACAACGCCACGTCGGCGATGTCCGACGGTTCCTGGTTCCGCTTGTCCGCCACCAGGGTCCGGTCGGTGAACTCCTGCCCGATCTGCCCGACGGAGAAGCCCTCGCCGAGCGGGGTGTTCACCAGACCGGGACCGATCGCGTTGACCCGCACGTTGCGCCGCCCGAGCTCCCCCGCGCAGACCTCGGTGAAGCTCTTGACCCCGGCCTTCGCCGCGCAGTAGCTCCCCATCCCGTCCGTCGCCGCGACGGCGTTGAGCGAGGAGATGTTGACGATCGAGCGGGGTGCGCCGTCCGCGGGCAGCTGCCGCGCGAACGCCCTCGTGCAGAGGAACGTGCCCTTCAGCAGCGTGTCGACGATGAGGTCCCAGTCCTCCTCGGTCGTGTCCTCGACGAGTGCGACCGTCGCTGTGCCGGCGTTGTTGACCAGGTGGTCGACCACGCCGAACCGCTCGGCGGCCAGTGCGAACGCCGCCTCGACGTCCGCGGCCACGCACACCGAGCCCTCGTACCAGGCGATCCGGTCGCCGCCCCCGAGCTCCGCCGACGCGGCCTTGACGTTCGCGGGCTCGATCTCGAGGACGACGACGTCCGCCCCCTTCTCCAGCACCGCCGCCGTGATCCCCTTGCCGATCCCGCTGCCGCCGCCCGTGACGAGCACGGTGCGGCCGGCGAGCTCCGGGACGGGCGAGGACAGCCCCGCCGCCATCAGGCGATGCCGAGCGCGACGTTCGCCAGCTTCTGCCGGCGCGCCAGCCGCTCCCGCTTCGTGAAGTGCGGCATGACGTACCGGGCGAACATCTCCAGCGACCGGTTCCACTTGTCCGTGGTCACCCAGTCCCGGCAGTTGATCAGCAGCGTGCCGAAGCCGCCGACCTCCTCCTCGAGCTCCTTGATCTGGCGCACGCAGTCCTCGGGGCTGCCGATGATCCAGGGGATGTTGTCGACCATCCACTCCAGGGTGAGGTCCGCGTCCGTCATCCCGTCGCCGATCTTCATCAGGGCGCCGAGGCCGAGCCCGAACAGGTAGTCGTAGGAGAGCTTCACGCCCTCGCGGATGTCCCGCAGCGCCTGGTCCTTGTCGTCGGTGACGTAGACCTCGCGGACGATCCGCCAGTTCTCCCTGGTCACGGCGGGGTCGATGCCGGAGCGGGCGCCGGCGTCGAGCATGGCCGCGCCCATGGCCTTGAGGTCCGGCGCGTCCTGGTAGGTGCCGTTGTCGATCGGCGCGAAGTGCACGGACAGCGGCTTCCAGCCCCGCTCGCCGCACTTGGCGTAGTTGTGCACGCCGGTCAGCCCGGCGATCGCGAAGGGCGGCACGTCCTGGTACGGCCCGACCTGCAGCTGGCGGTTCTCGTACTTCCAGTACACGCCCTCGTAGCTGACCGGCTCGTCCGAGGTGAGCAGCTGCCAGATGATCTCCAGCGCCTCGTTGGTCCGCGGCGCGGCCTCTGCGGGCTCCAGCCCGAACAGCGCCTTGTCGGTGGGCAGCCCTCCGCCGCCGAAGCCGTACTCGAGCCGGCCGTGCGTGAGGTGGTCCAGGAAGGCCATCCGCTCGGCCACCATGAACGGGTCCTGGTACGGCAGGTTGATCACGCCGGTGCCCAGCCGGATCCGGTGGGTCACCGCCGACGCCTTCGCGATCATGTACTCCGGCACGGGGACGTTCTCGTAGCCGCCCGTGTGGTGCTCGCCGATCCAGTACTCGTGGAAGCCCAGCCGCTCCGCCTCCACGATGCCCGCGATGTCGCGGTCGTAGGACAGCGTCCAGTTCTCGCGCGGCGGGTGCTCGGGCATGGTGAAGAAACCGAACTTCATCGGTCGGGTCCTCTCGCAGGTCCGGTCGGGGCCCGGGCGCAGGCACGGCGCCCGGAACACGACGTCAAGGACGAACACGGGTTTGCTGATCGCAGGCGAAATCACTGTGTCGTGGGCCACGGGACGTGTCAAGGGCCGTGCCCCGGGCCGCTTGGGCATGCCGACAATCGTTGATAGCCGACCCGCCGTTTGGTTTCATGAGCCGTGTGAGCACCCCCGACCCACGGCCCCGGGTCGTCGCCGGTCCGCAGGGCGGCGGCCTGGTCGAGGGCCGCCGCTGCACGACGTGCGGCGAGGTCGCCGCGTTCGCCTGGCCCGCCTGCCCGGCGTGCGGCGGGCCGGTCGAGCCCGCCCGGTTCGGGCCCGAGGGCACGGTGTGGAGCGCGACCGTCGTGCGGATCGCGGTGCCCGGCCGGACCCCGCCGTACGGTCTCGCCTACGTCGACCTCGACGACGGGCCGCGCGTCCTCGCGCACACCGGCGGGCCGGTCCCGATCGGCGCCCGGGTGCGGCTGGTCCCGGACGACGGCGGCGACGTCGGGGTGGAGGTCGTCGGATGAGGGTCGGGATCGAGGGGGTCGGCACCTCGCACTTCGGCCGGCAGCCCGGCGTCGACCTGGTCGACCTCGCGTTCGCCGCCGTCGACGAGGCCTTCCGTGCGGCGGGCGGGCCCCGATCCGTCGACGCGGTGTGGGTCGGCACGGTCTTCGGCCCGGCCGGGGTGGCGCAGCGGGTGCTGCGCGCGACGGGTCTGACCGGGGTGCCGGTGCTGACCGTCGAGAACGCGTGCGCAAGCGGCACCACCGCCTTCGCCGAGGCCTGCGAGGCCGTGCGGTCCGGCCGGTACGGGCGGGTGCTCGCGCTCGGGATCGAGCGGATGGGCGACGGCGCGATCACGCCCGAGCCGACCGACCCCGAGGGCCGCTCCGGGCTGGCCCTGCCCGCGCTGTACGCGATGGCCGCCGCGCGCTGGCTGCACGAGGGACGGGTGACGGCCGAGCAGCTCGCCGCCGTGTCGGTGAAGAACCACGCGCACGCCCTGCACAACCCCCGCGCCCAGTACGCCGGCCGGTACACGGTCGAGGAGGTGCTGGCGTCGCGGATGATCGCCGACCCGCTCACGCTGCTGCAGTGCTGCCCGACCTCGGACGGGGCGGCGGCCGCGATCGTCGGGCCCGCGGCGCCCGGGCGGGTCACCGTGCGGTCGGTCGCGCTGCGCTCCGGCGCGCCGTGGAACCACCGGTCCCCGCAGGTCTGGGGGCACGACCTCGTGCGGGACACCGCCGCCGCGGCGTTCGCGGCCGACGGCGTCGGGCCCGGCGAGGTCGACGTCGCCGAGGTGCACGACGCCTTCACCGTCGGCGAGGTCGTCACCACCGAGGCGCTGGGGCTCGCGGGCCCCGGGGAGGGCGGGAAGGCGGCCGCCGCCGGCCGCACCGCCCTCGGCGGGGAGCAGCCCGTCAACCCCTCCGGCGGGCTGCTCTCCCGCGGCCATCCGCTCGGCGCGACGGGCCTGGCCCAGCTCGCGGAGATCGTGTGGCAGCTGCGCGGCGAGGCCGGCGACCGGCAGGCCGACGGGGCACGCATCGGGCTGGTGGAGACGATGGGCGGCGGGGTCTCGGTGCTCGACGGCAACGCCTGCGTCGTCGCCGTGCTGGAGGCTCCGTGACCGTGCCGGGAGCGGGCACGGAGGCGGACCTGCTGTCCCCCGGGGCCGTCGCGGACCCGTACCCGCTGCTCGCCGAGCTGCGCGCGCACGACCCGGTGCACTGGAGCGAGCGCTACCGGTCCTGGTTCGTCACCCGGTACGCCGACGTCGACGCCGCCCTGCGCGACCCGCGCTTCTCCTCCGACCGGATCTCGCCGTACCGCCGTGCCCGGCTGGACGGCCCGGACGCCGACGCGGGCGTGCGCGCGGCGTTCGGGGTCCTCGAGGACTGGATGGTGTTCAAGGACCCACCCGACCACACCCGGCTGCGAAAGCTGCTGAGCCGGGCGTTCACGCCGCGGGCGGTCGAACGCGTGCGTCCGCGGATCGGGGAGCTCGCCGCGGAGCTGCTCGACGACCTGTCGGGCTCCGCCGACCTGATCGGCGACTACGCCTACCCGCTCACCGCCTCGGTCGTCGCGGAGCTCCTCGGCGTGCCCCGGGCGGACCGGGACCGGTTCAAGGAGTGGTCGGACCGGATCACCGGGCTGGTGTTCGGCGGGATGGGCGACCCCGACCGGCACGCCGACGGCGCCGCCGGGATGGCCGACCTGACCGCCTATCTCGGTGAGCTGGTCGCCCGCCACGAGCGCGAGCCCGCCGACGACCTCCTCACCGCGCTGATCCGGGCCCGCGACTCGGGCGACGCGCTCACCCACGAGGAGGTCGTCTCCACCGGGGTGCTGCTGCTGTTCGCCGGCCACGAGACCACCACGAACCTGGTCGGCAACGGGCTGCTCGCGCTCCTGCGGCACCCGGGTACGCCGGCGGACGCGCCCGGGACGGTCGAGGAGGCCCTGCGCTACGACGGCCCGGCCAAGACCATCGTGCGGATCATGGCCGCGGACGTCGAGCTGGGCGGGCGGGCGCTCCGCCGCGGCGACCGCGTGTTCCTCTGCCCCGCCGCGGCCAACCGCGATCCCGCCGTGTTCGGCGACCCCGACCGCTTCGACGTGACCCGCCGCCCCGGCCGTCAGCTCGGCTTCGGGATCGGGCTGCACTACTGCCTCGGCGCCCCGCTCGCCCGGCTCGAGACCGCGGTCGCCATCCCGGCCGTGCTGCGGCGCTTCCCCGGGCTCCGGCTCGCCGACGAGCCGCTGCGCTGGCACCCGGTCCTGCTCTCGCGCGGCCTGGTCCGGCTGCCCGTGCACCTCGGCTAGTGCATGCTCCAGCCGCCGTCGACCGCCAGGGTGATCCCGGTGAGGTAGGAGCCGGCGTCGGAGGCCAGGAGCAGGAGCGGCCCGTCGAGCTCCTCCTCGCGCCCGATCCGCCCCATCGCCGTGCGGGCGGCGAGGGCCTCGGCCCCGCCCTCGCGCTCGAGCAGCGGCGCGGTCATCTCGGAGGCGAACCAGCCCGGCGCCAGGACGTTGACCCGGATGCCGTGCCGGCCCGACCACTGGGCGGCGAGATCCCGGGTCAACCCGGCGAGCCCGGCCTTCGACGCCGAGTAGGCCGCCTCGGGCAGGTGCCCGGTGCTGTGCCCGAGCGCCGAGCCGATGTTGACGATCGCCCCGCCCCGGCCCGCGGCGATCATGGCCCGCCCGGCGTGCATCGCCATCCGGTACGCGCCGAGGAGGTTGACGTCGAGCAGCCGGGCCGCACGCTCCGGGTCGTCCTTCTCCGCCCGCGCCGCGTAGCCCGTGCCGGCGTTGTTGACCAGCACGTCCGGCCCGCCGAGCGCGACGGCCGCGGCGACCAGGGCGGCGCACGACGCGTCGTCGGTGACGTCCGTCGGCAGGGCGACGCACCGGCGTCCGGCGTGCCGGACCGCCTTCTCCGCCGCCGCCAGCCCGTCGGCCCGCCGGGCCCCGACGACGACGTCCGCCCCGGCCTCGGCGAGCACCCGGGCGAACCGCAGCCCGAGCCCCGAGGAGGCGCCGGTGACGACCGCGACCCGGCCGTCGAGCCGGAAGCGGTCGCTCACCCCTCCTCCGGGAAGGAGCGGGCGAGGCCGGCCATCCCGCCGCCGGCGACGAGCCCGCCCAGGGCGAACGCGAAGAGGCGGTCGGCGAGCTCGCGGTCCGCCTCCTCGCCGCGCGGCACGAACCAGTGCTGCATCCAGTCGAGCATCCCGACCAGCGCCCGCGCGGCGGTCCGCGGATCGGCGGCCAGCGAGAACTCGCCGGTCCGGGCACCCTCGGCGACCAGGGACTCCACCGCGGCCATGTACCGGGCGTCCATGTCCCGGAAGTCGGCGAAGCGCGGCGCCGTCATCCGGCCGATGTGCTGCAGGTACACGAAGGCGGCCGGGTAGAAGTCGGCGAAGATGCGCACCTGCATCCGGATCAGCTCCCGCAGCCGGACGGCCACGGTCTGCCCGGTGTCGGCCTGCAGGCGCTCCAGCTCGGCGAGCAGCTGCTTGGCGGGCTGCTCGACGACCGCGAGCAGCAGCTCCTCCTTGCTGCCCACGTAGTTGTAGATGCTGCCTTTGAGGATCCCGACCCGCGCGCCGATGCCCTCCAGGGTGGCGTTCTCGTAGCCGCGGTCGCGGAACTCCTCACCGGCGGCGGCGAGGATCTCCGACCAGCGACTGGGGCGGGGCACGCCCGCAGCCTAGCGCCGGTCGGCGATCACCCGCCCCCGATCACCCGCCCCCGACGACACCGCCGAGCACACCGTCGCCGACCATCCGGGGCCCGGGGCTCTCAGCTGCCCTCCGCCTTCCGCCTCGCGACCGGGGCGCCGGCGAGGTCCTCCTCGTTGCACAGGAGCTTGACCTCGTAGTACGCCGCCCCGGCCCGGTCGTCGTAGTCGAGGTGGATCGCGATGACGTCGAGCGGCTCGCCGAGCCACTCCTGGGCGGCGCGCAGCCACTCGGCGGACCGGCTCAGGGCCGTGGGGAGATCGTCGTCGCGGAACACGACGGGCCGGAACGGGACGTCCTGGATCTCGTCCTCCGGGCCGCCGGGCCGCGGGAGGTCACCGGACAGGCCGGCCTCGTCGAGCTGCAGTTCGACCAGATTGTCGCTCACGCTCCCGAGCCTAGGCCCCCGGCGGAACCCGGCAAACGCGGAGCGGGCCGCGGCTCACGGCAGCGGGCCGGTGCCCGGCAGCGCGGTGCCCGGGTCGAGGTCCCGGTCGTCGGGTGCGGGGGTGCGCCCGGGCAGGAGCAGCGCGGCCACGACCGCACCGCAGAGCGCCAGGCAGGCCAGGACGAGGACCGCGGACCGCTGCCCCGCCACCGCGGCGCCGAGCGGGGTGTTGCCCGCGGCGAGGGCGCGCGCGGTCGCCGTGGCCGTGAGCACGGTGACGACGGCGATCGAGATCGCGGCCCCGACGGCCTGAGTGCTGTTGCAGCGTTCCCGCGCCGACCCCGTGCCGGGAGCGCGGCACGCCGGACATCGCCGTCACGGTGCAGCTCACGCTCGCGGCCCCGGTCCCCGCCCCCAGCAGCAGGAACGGGACCAGCAGGTCGGGGACGAACGCCACGGAGGGGCCGTACGCCCGGGAGAGCAGCAGCGCGCCGGAGGCCGACACCAGCATCGCGGCCGGCACCACGATCCGCGGGCCGACGAGGTGCAGTGTGCGCGACGCGATCTGCGCGACGACCGCCGTCAGTGCGGCCCACGGGACGAACGCCAGACCCGCGCGCAGCGCCGACCAGCCGAGCGTCTCCTGCATGAACAGCGAGGTGGTGAAGTAGGCGCCGATCCCCGTGCCCGCGGTGACCAGGACCAGGACGAACGCGACCGACGTGCGCCTGCGGAACAGGCCGCGCGGCAGCAGCGGATCGGGACTGCGCGCCTGGGACACCGCGAACCCGGTGCCGAGCGCGACGGCCGCGAGGAGCAGGAGGACCGCGACGGGCAGCCCGCCGGCGACGCGGAGCTCCCCCAGCCCGAGGACCAGGGCGGCCACCGTCGAGGTGCACAGCGCCCCGCCGAGCAGGCCCAGCCGCGGCCGGCGCCCCTCCGGGACCCCGGCCGGGACCAGGACCAGCACCGCGACCGCGGCCACGACGCACACCGGGACGTTCACCAGGAAGACCCACTGCCAGCCGCCCGCCGAGGTCAGCAGCCCGCCCAGCACGTTGCCCAGGGTGGCGCCGACCGCGCCGACGGCCGCCCACGCCCCGAGCGCGGTACTGCGTTCCCGCGGGGCGACGAACACCGAGGTCAGCAGGGCCATGGCCGCGGGCGAGGCCATGGCCGCGCCCAGCCCGGCCAGCGCGCGGGCGCCGATCAGCACCCACGCCCGGTCCGCCACCGCGCACAGCAGCGAGCCCACCCCGAAGACGAGCAGGCCGGCGAGGAACAGCCGCCGCCGGCCGAACACGTCCGCGCAGCGGCCGCCGAGCAGCAGCAGGCAGCCGAAGGTCAGCGGGAAGGCCGTCAGCACCCACTGCAGCTCGCCCGGCCCGAGCCCGAGCTCGCGGCGGATCACGGGCAGCGACACCGTCACCACCGTGCCGCCGACCAGCATCATGAACTGGACGCTGCACATCAGGGCCAGGAAGGCGCCGCGCCGGGCGACGACCGGCGCGGCGTCGGGCACCGCCGCGGGCAGATCCGTGCCCACCCCGTCAGCCGAGGTAGGCGGTGATCGCCGCGAGGGTGTCGTCGAGGTACTCCACGAGCATCCCGTGCCCGCCCCGGGGCAGGACCTGCAGCGTGCCGTGGGGCAGCAGCTCCGCGATCTCGACGGACTGGGCGACCGGGGTCAGCACGTCCTCGGCGCCCGCGAGCACCAGGGTCGGGGTGGTCGCCGAGGGCAGGTCCGGCCGGGAGTCGTACACCCGCAGGCCGGCGGCCTGGGCCTCGAAGCCCGCGAGGGTCGTCGGGTGCGGGTCCTTGCGGGCCAGCTCCGCCTGGGCCTGCGCGGCGGCGTGGTCGGCGAGCAGCCGCGGGGTGAACGCCCACGGCATGCCGTGGATCCCGACCGCGACCGGGTCGACACCCGCCCGGCGCAGCGCGAGACCCGAGTCGAGCCACGCGTCCTGGACCCCGGTGTAGGAGGGGAAGGCGTTGAGCAGCACCGCCTTCGTGAGCAGGTCGCCGTGCCGGACCAGCATCGACTGGAGCACCGAGCCGCCCAGCGACCAGCCGACGGCCGAGACCGGGCCGAGCCCGAGGTGCTCGACCAGCGCCGCGGCGTCGTCGCCCAGCGTGTCGACCGGGTAGGGGCCGGGCGGCACCTCCGACAACCCGGTCCCCCGGTTGTCGAAGGTGATGACGGTGAAGCCCTCGCGGAGCCGAGGGACGGCAGCGGCCCACGCGAGGGAGCTCAGGCCGAGCCCGGCGATCAGCAGCAACGGCGGGCCGTCGCCCTGCACGTCGTAGCGCAGCCGGACCCCGTTGACCGTCGCGGTACCGACCTCACCCCGTCGGCTGCGCCGGTCGCCGTCCCCCGTGCTCATGAGCCCGCCACCAGCGACCCGGCCCCGACCCGGGCCCTGCTGACCTCGGGTGTCCAGTGGTCGGGCCGGTCGGCCCACAGGTCCCGCAGCTGCGGGATGACCTTGGTCCCGAACAGGTGGGTGTTCATCGCGGCGGTCTCCTCCGGGAGGTTGCCCATGTGCAGTGAGGCGATCAGCTGCCCGACGCGCAGCTCGGTGGCCAGCTCGCGGAGCCGCTGCGCGACGCGGTCCGGGGTGCCGGCGACGATGTAGCCCTTCTCGTCGTACTCCCAGAAGGACATCTCGCCGGACACCGCCCGGCGCTTGTCCTCCCGGGCCTCCGGCGTGGTCGTCCGCCGGAGCATCCCCGCCATGGCCGCGGACGAGTGGTAGCCGGGCGGCGTCGCCCACCGCGTCGCGGGGTCCCGGACCCGCTGGAAGTAGCGCACGGCCTCGGCGTACTTCTGCTCCGCCTCCCGGTCCGTATCGGCCACGCAGACGATCTGGGTGAAGGCCATCCGGTGCGGGTTGAGGTCGCCGTCGTGCGCGGCCACGTAGTCCCAGTAGCCGTCGACGAGCGGCTTCGCGGCCTTGAGCCCGGAGAAGGACAGGTGGCCGTAGCAGTAGTTCTCCCGCGTCACGAGCTCCCACGTCTCCGGGCTCGACGAGCCGGGGACCCAGATCGGCGGCCGGCGCTGGATCGGCCGCGGCCACAGGTTGACGTGGCGCAGCTGGGTGTAGCGGCCGTTGAAGGCGAACGACTCCGGCTCCTCCCAGGCCCGCAGGATCAGCTCGCGCGCCTCGTGGAAGCGCTCGCGCAGCTCGATCGGCGGGCGGCCGTAGGCGTGGGTGGAGTCCATCGGCGTGCCGAACACGAACCCGGCGATCAGCCGGCCCTCGGACAGGCAGTCCAGGTAGGCCATCTCCTCGGCGACCCGGGTCGGCGGGTTGTAGAGCGCCAGCGAGTCGCCGATGACGAGGATCGCCGCCTTCTCGGTGGTGCTCGCGACGCTCGCCGCCAGCAGGTTCGGCGAGGGGGTCATCGCGAACGGCGTCTGGTGGTGCTCGTTGACCGCCAGCCCGTCGAAGCCCGCCCGCTCGGCCTGCTGCATCAGGCGGATGAACATCCGGTAGTTGGCGCCGACGCGCGCGGGGTCGGCCATCGCGATCGGGCTGTCCACCCAGCCGCCCTGCCCGGGCGCCGGGAAGTCGGGGGGCAGCCCGTCGTAGGTGACCTCCGCGAACCAGTGGAACTTCACGTTCCCGCCTCCTGCCCTCGCTCCGGACCGCACACCCGGCCCACCGGCGCCCGCCGGGTCCGGGGCCAGCGTGAGCGGCGCCGCGAGGGCCGACAATGGGGATCCGCACAGCACTTCCCGCCGCATCGTGGACATCGTCCCAATGCGCTGCCCGGATCCGCCCGGAAATGGCCGTTGTGCGATCGTTATTCGAAGTCGGACGGTTCGGACGTTGCCCGCCGCGGGTCGCCTCGCTTAGCGTCCGAAGCCGACGCCGACCGTCGATCCCCTGCTGAGACCGGCCGAAGAACCTGCGGCCGGATCCCGCGTGTCCGTTCCAGGGAGACCCCCGGAATGGGACCGAGCGCTGCCCGGATCTTCCCGAGAATCGATGCGCCGACTTCAACGAGGAGGTTGAGCATCCGTGCTGAAGTTCTTTCTCACGCGGGTCGCGACCACCGTTCCCGTACTCCTGCTGGTGACCTTCGTGGTGTTCGGCCTGGTGCTGCTCATCCCGGGCGACCCGGCCGTCACCATCGCCGGCCCGGAGGCGACCGTCGAACAGGTGGCGGCGGTCCGCGAGCGGCTCGGGCTCGACCGCCCGATGATCGTCCAGTACTGGGACTGGATCACCTCCGCGCTGTCCGGTGATCTCGGTACCTCGCTGTTCACCAGCCGCCCGGTCGCCACCTCGATCGGCGACGGCCTCCCGGTCACGCTCGCCCTGGCCGGCTCGGCGCTCGTGATCTCCCTGCTCATCGCGGTGCCGACCGCCATCGTCTCGGCGCTGCGCCGCGGGACCTGGCTGGACCGGATCTCGACCATCGGCTCGTCGCTGGGCATCGCCCTCCCGTCCTTCTGGCTCGGCCTGATGTTCGTGCTGCTGTTCAGCCTGACCCTCGGGTGGCTGCCGGCCACGGGTTACGTCCCGATCGAGAAGGACCCCGCCGCCTGGGCCTCGCACATCCTGCTGCCGGCCCTGACCCTCGGCATCGCCGGTGCCGCGGAGAGCGCCCGGCAGCTGCGCGGCTCGATCATCGGCGTCCTGCAGCAGGACTACGTCCGCACCGCGCGGGCGAAGGGCCTGCGCGGCCGGATGGTGATCGGCAAGCACGTCATGAAGAACGCGAGCGTCCCGCTCGTCACGGTGCTGGGCCTGCAGATCACCGCGCTGCTCGGCGGCGCCGTGCTGGTGGAGCAGATCTTCGGCGTCCCCGGCCTGGGCCAGGTCGCGCTCAACGCGGTGACCACCCGCGACATCCCGGTCATCCAGGGGATCGTGCTGGTCGCCGTGCTCGTCGCGATGCTCTCGAACCTCCTCGTCGACCTCACGTACGGCTACCTCAACCCGAAGGTGCGGCCCCGATGACCAATGTGGAGAAGAAACCGGAGGCCCGGCCGCCCTCGGCACAGGTCGCGCCGGAGGCCCCCGCGGCCTCGGCGATGCCGGCCGGCTCCCCCGCCTCGGTCTCCGCCGAGGCACTCGCCCACGGCGGCGGGGCCTGGGCCGACTTCCGCCGCCGGGTCGGCGGCAACCGGGGCGCGATGATCGCGCTCGCGGTCCTGGCCCTGCTGGTGGTCGTCGCCCTGATCGGCCCGTTCATCACCCCGGCCGATCCCAACGCGCAGAACCTGCGGGCGGTCCTGCTGGACCCGTTCTCGCCCGGCCACCTGCTCGGCACCGACCAGCTCGGGCGCGACATCCTGAGCCGGCTCATCGTCGGCACCCGGGTGTCCCTGCTGGCCATCGCGCTGGCGCTGCTCGTGGCGATGGCGATCGGGGTGCCGCTCGGGTTCCTCTCCGGCTTCCTGTCCGGCCGCTTCGACCAGGTCGTCATGCGGCTCAACGACGCCGCGATGAGCTTCCCGCCGCTGCTGCTCGCCATCGCGCTGGTCGGGGTCCTCGGGCCGAGCCTGCGCAACGCGATGTTCGCGGTGGGGATCCTGATGGCGCCGCGCTTCCTGCGGCTGGTCCGCGGCGTGGTGCTCGGGCTCAAGGAGGAGACCTTCGTCGAGGCCTCCCGCAGCATCGGCACCCCGACCTGGATGGTCATCCTCCGGCACATCCTGCCGAACACCCTGTCCCCGCTGACCGTCGCGATCGCCGTCACCGCCGGGTACGCGATGCTCTCCGAGGCGGGCCTGAGCTTCCTCGGCCTCGGCGTCCAGCCGCCGGACGCCAGCTGGGGCTCCATGATCCGCGAGGGCTTCCTCTACTTCGGACGCTCGCCCTGGCTGGGGATCTTCCCGGGCGTGCTGATCGCGCTGACCGTGTTCACCTTCGTGACGCTCGGCGACGGGCTCCGTGACGCCCTCGGCCGCGAGGAAAGGACCGAGTCGTGACCGCCACCACCGGCAGCGCCGGCAGTGCCGGCAGCGCCGCCGTCCGCGCGGGCGGCGTCGCCGACACCACCCTCGAGGTCGACAACCTGGTCGTCGACGTGCTCACCGAGTCCGGGTGGGCGACCGTGGTCGACGGGGTGAGCTTCTCCGTCCGGCGCGGGGAGACGCTCGGGATCGTCGGCGAGTCCGGCTCGGGCAAGAGCGTGACCTGCCTGTCCATCGCCGGTCTCATGCCGCCCAAGCAGACCCGGGTCCGGGCCGACACGCTGCGGCTGCTCGACCACGACCTCACCCGGCTCACGCCGAAACAGATGTCCGACGTCCGCGGGCCGACGATCTCCATGATCTTCCAGGAGCCGATGAGCAGCCTGAACCCGGCGTTCACGGTCGGCGACCAGATCGCGGAGGTGCTGCGCCGGCACGAGGGCGCGAGCCGGCGGGAGTCGAAGCGGCGCGCCGTCGAGCTGCTCGACCGGGTGGGGGTGCCCAGCCCGGCGCGGCGCGCCACCCAGTACCCCTTCGAGTTCTCCGGGGGCATGCGGCAGCGGGTGATGATCGCGATCGCGCTGGCCTGCAACCCCGACGTCATCGTGGCCGACGAACCGACCACCGCCCTGGACGTCACGGTCCAGGCGCAGATCCTCGAGCTGCTCCGCGAGGTGCAGCGCGAGCACGGCATGTCGGTCATCTTCATCACCCACGACCTCGGCGTCGTCGCGGACGTCTGCGACCGGGTCCTGGTGATGTACGCGGGCCAGATCGTGGAGGGGGCCGGGCTCGACGAGCTGTTCGAGTTCCCCCGCCACCCCTACATGGAGGGCCTGCTGGCGGCGATGCCGCGGATGGACGACCCGTCGGACGCGCTGGCGAGCATCCCGGGCCATCCCCCGCGGATCGGCGCGATGCCGGCGGGCTGCCGCTTCCACCCGCGGTGCCGCTACGCCGCCGACGCCTGCGTGGGCGGCGGGACACCGCCGTTGGAGGTCGTCGCCGCGCACCACACCACCCGCTGCCTGCGCCACTCCGAGCTGACCCTGCGAGGCAACCCGTGAGCCCGTCCCCGGAGCCGCTGCTGTCCGTCCGCGACCTCGAGGTCACCTTCTCCCCGCGCAAGCGGCTGTTCCGCGAGCGGATCGCGCTCCGGGCCGTCGACGGGGTGAGCTTCGACCTGGCCGAGGGCGAGACGCTCGGCCTGGTCGGCGAGTCCGGCTGCGGCAAGTCGACGACGGCGCGCGGCCTGATGCGCCTGGTCGAGCCCACCGGCGGCTCGGTGCGGCTGGAGGGCCGCGAGCTGCTCGGGCTGCCCGCCAAGGAGCTGCGCACGGCGCGCCGGGACGTCCAGATGGTGTTCCAGGACCCCTACTCCTCGCTGGACCCGTCGATGCTGGTGCGCGACTCGATCGGCGAGCCGCTCGACGTGCACGTCAAGCTCAACCGCACGGAACGGGTGGAGCGGGTCGCCGAGCTGCTGCGCCGGGTCGGGCTGCCGCCGGAGTACATGACCCGCTACCCGCACGAGTTCTCCGGCGGGCAGCGCCAGCGCCTCACGATCGCCCGGGCGATCGCCGCGGACCCGAAGATCCTGGTCCTCGACGAGGCGGTGTCCGCGCTCGACGTCTCCACCCAGAACCAGGTCATCGGGCTGCTGGAGGAGCTGTCCGCGCAGATCGGGCTGACCTACCTGTTCATCGCGCACGACCTGTCCGTGGTCCGGCACATCTCCGACCGGGTGGCGGTGATGTACCTCGGGCAGATCGTCGAGCACGGCGACGCGGCCCGGGTGTTCGACGCCCCGGCCCACCCGTACACCGAGGCGCTGCTGTCCGCGGTGCCCGTGCCGTCGCCGAGGACCCAGCGGGCACGGGAGCGGATCGTGCTGTCCGGGGACCCGCCGGACCCCTCGCGGGTGCCGCCGGGCTGCCGGTTCCACACCCGGTGCACCTACGCGATGGACGTCTGCCGCACCGAGGTCCCGCTGCTCACCCCCGCGCAGGGGTCGGGCGAGGTGGCCTGCCACCTGCACACCGCCGGCCCCCGGCTCGCCGGTGCCTCCGTCCGGACGCTCGCGACACGCTCGGAGATCCCGGCATGAGGAGCGCGGTGTGGGAGGGGATCGGGCGGATCGGGCTCGTCGAGGTCGACGACCCGGTCCCCGGGCCCCACGACGTCGTGCTGGACGTCGCCGCCTGCGGGATCTGCGGCTCGGACGTGCACGCCTTCGCCGAGGGCGTCTGGATCACCCCGGGCGCGCCGATGGGCCACGAGTTCTCCGGCACCGTCAGCGCGGTCGGGACCGGGGTCGGCGAGCTGAAGGTCGGGGACCGCGTGGCGGTGAACCCGATGGGGCCGTGCGGCTCCTGCCGGCAGTGCTCCCTCGGCCGCACCAACCTCTGCGCGGCGCCCGCCTCGAGCGCCCGCGGCGGGCTGTCGGACAAGGTCCTCGTGCCGAACGCGGAGTCGGGGGCCCGGCTGCACCGGATGCCCGACTCGATGAGCGTCGAGGAGGGTGCCTTCCTCGAGCCGCTCTCGGTCGCGACCCGCGCCGTCGCGAGCGCCGCGCCCGATCTCGACGGGCCGGTCGTGGTCGCCGGCCTCGGCTCGATCGGCCAGTGCGTGCTGCGGGTGCTGCTCGCGTACGGGGCCCGGGACGTCGTCGGGATCGACGTCTCGCCGGCCCGCCTGGCCGCCGCCTGCGGGCTCGGCGCCGCGGTCCTCGACGCCCGCACCGACGACGCCCGCACCCACCTGCTCGACCGGTGGGGCACCTCGACCTCGCCGTACCAGGTCGCCGGGAACGTCGGCACCTTCTTCGAGTGCTCCGGGGCGCCGCCGATGATCGCCCTCGCCACCGAGGTCGTGCGGGCCGGCGGGGTCGTGTCGGTCGCCGGGCTGGTCGGCGCCCGGCCGCCGGTCGACCTGGACACGGTGGTGCAGAAGGAGCTCCGGCTGCTGGGCAGCTTCGCGTACACCGGGCCCGACGCGACCGAGGCCTTCCGGCTGCTGGCCGAGGGCCTGGTCGACGTGGCCCCGCTCGTCTCGCACCGCGTCCCGCTGAGCCGGGTCGCCGACGCCTTCGACACCCAGCACGCCGTCGACGGCTCGGTGAAGGTGCTCGTCCTCCCCGATCCCGCCTGAGGAGCCCTGACATGTACGCCGTCGGCATCCCGCACCCCGGAGGCCCCGAGGTGCTGCGGCTCGTGGAGCTGCCCACCCCCGAACCCGGGCCCCGGGAGATCCGCATCCGCACGACGGCGGCCGCGGTCAACCCCACCGACACGGCCTTCCGGCAGTGGGGCCCGCGGGCGGAGGAGGGCCTGGCCCCTCCGTGGGTCCCCGGGATGGAGCTGGCCGGAGTGGTCGACGCGGTCGGCGAGGGCAGCGTCTGGGCCGTCGGCGAGCGGGTGATGGCGATCGTGATGCCCCGGCGCGCGCTGGGCGGCGCCCAGGCCGAGTACGTCGTCGTGCCGGACACCGCCGCCGCGGCGATCCCGGACGGGATCGGCGACGTCGAGGCCGCCACGCTGCCGATGAACGGCCTGACCGTGTACTCCGCGTTGCTGCACCTCGGCCTCACCGCGGGGCGGACGCTCGGGGTGACCGGGGCGGCCGGCGCCGTCGGCGGGTACGCCATCGAGCTCGGCCGGATCGCCGGCCTGCGGGTCGTCGCCGACGCCTTCCCGCAGGACGAGGAGCTGGTCCGCGGTCTCGGCGCGGACGTGGTGGTCCGGGCCTCGCGAGAGGTCGGCGAGGAGGTGGCCGCCTTCCGGGCCGCCGTGCCGGACGGGGTCGACGGGCTGATCGACGCCGCCGTGCTCGACGCGGGCGCCCTGCCGATCGTGCGCGACGGCGGGGCGCTGGCCACGGTCCGCTTCTGGGCCGGGCCGACGGAGCGGGACATCCGCATCCACCCGGTCGTGGTCCGCGACCACCTCACCGACGGGGCCGAGATCGCCAAGCTCGCGCAGCTCGTCGTCGACGGGCGGCTCACGCTGCGCGTCGCCGACACCTATCCGGCCGCGGCGGCCACGGCCGCGCACGAGCGGCTGCAGGCGGGCGGCACCCGCGGCCGGCTCGTCCTCACCTTCTAGGAGGCAATCGATCATGGGCATGCTCGACGGCAAGGTCGCCGTCCTCACCGGCGGCGCCAGCGGCATCGGCCGGGCGACGGCGGTGCGGTTCGCCGAGGAGGGCGCGGACGTCGTCGTCGGCGACCTCCAGGACGGCGCCGAGACGGTCGCGCTGGTGGAGAAGACCGGGCGCTCGGCCCGGTACGTCAGGACGGACACCACCTCGGAGGCGGACTGCGACGCGCTCGTCGCCGCCGCGGTCGAGGCCTTCGGTCGCGTCGACGTCGGCGTGGCCGCGGCCGGGATCGCGACCGCGCAGGGCGCCAGCAACATCCGGACGCGCGCGGCCCGGGGCGACGCCACCCACGTCGTGAACATCGAACCGGACGCGTTCCGCCGGGTGCTCGACGTCAACGTGCTCGGCGTGCTGTTCACCGACCGCGCCCTGGCGCGGCAGATGCTCGCGCAGGGCGACGGCGGGTCCATCGTGAACATCGCCTCGACGGCGGCGAAGATCCCGCTGGCGGGCGCCTCGCCGTACTGCGTGTCGAAGGCCGGCGTCTGGATGCTGACCAAGGTCATGGCGCTGGAGCTGGCGACGACGGGCGTGCGGGTCAACGCCGTCGGCCCCGGCTACACCGACACGCCGATGATCGCCGGCCTCGAGGACGACGAGCCCGCCTACACGACGGCCATGAGCATCACGCCGATGAACCGGCTCGGCACCGCGGCCGAGTCGGCGGCCGCGTGCCTCTACCTCGCGAGCGACGAGTCCTCGTTCACCACCGGGCAGATCCTGCACCCCGCCGGTGGCCAGTTCACGGGCTGAGGCCCCCACCCCCGAGAGGAGTGCCCGGTGAGGGCTCCTTCGTCCCGGCGGCTGCTCGCCGGCTTGGTCGCCGTGTTCGCGCTGCTCGTCACCGCCTGTGGCGGTGGCGGCGGCGCGGGCTCCGGCGCGGCCGCGACGCCGGACCCGAACGCGATCCTGCGCTACGCGTTCGTGCAGAACGTCTCCAGCTTCGACCCGCACCGCTCCAGCAACGCGTGGGACATGGTCAACCTGCGCCTGGTCTACGACCAGCTCCTGCAGGAGGACCAGAACGGCGAGATCGTCCCGATGCTGGCGACCGGCTACGAGTTCCTCGACGGGGGCACGGTCCTGCAGCTGACCCTGCGCGACGACGTCACCTTCCACGACGGCACCAGGTTCGACTCCGCCGCGGTGAAGGCCAACCTCGAGCGGGCGAAGACCCTGGAGACCAGCGCCGTCAAGGGCGCACTGCGGGCGATCGCGTCGATCGACACCCCCGACCCGACCACCGTGCGGCTGAACCTGAGCTCCCCCGGCGGCAACCTGCCCGCGCTGTTCACCGAGCGGCACGGCTCGATGATCAGTCCGGCCGCCTTCGACAACCCCGACCTGGACCAGAAGCCGGTCGGCTCGGGCATGTTCACCATGACCGAGTACGTCCCCGGCCAGGTGACCCGGTACGCCAAGGCCCCGAACTACTGGGACCCGGACGCGGTGAAGGTCGCCGGCGTCGAGGTCTACGTGCAGACCTCGTCGCCGACGCGGCTGAACATGCTCACGACCGGCCAGGTCGACATGACCTACCTGGACCCGTCCACCCAGGACCAGGCCGTGGCGGCGGGGCTGCACGTCGAACCCTCGCAGAGCACGACGATCTTCCGGATGACGGTGAACACCGCCAAGGCGCCCTTCGACAAGCTCGAGGTGCGGCAGGCGATGGAGCACGCGATCGACCGCCGGGCCATCGTCGACGGCGTGCTGTTCGGCATCGGGGCACCGACGTCGCAGCTGATCCCGCCGGGGCACTGGGCCTACGACGACAAGGTGGCGTGGGACGGGCCGGACTACGGCTACGACCCGGAGAAGGCGAAGCAGCTGCTGGCCCGGGCCGGCTACCCGGCGGGCACCGAGTTCGAGATGCTCATCCCCGCGCTCGACGACCATCGCGCCGTCTCCGAGGCCGTCATCCCGATGCTCGAAGCAGTGGGCCTGCGCGCGAAGACCCGGGTGATCGAGCCCGCCACCACGCCGGCCACGTTCTTCGGCCGCCAGGAGGGCAACGCCTACATCGGCGCGAGCGCGCCGTTCGTGGACCCGTCGACCCAGTACGAGTCGAACCTGACGGGGCAGTTCACCAACCCGTGGAACACGACCTCCCCGGAGTTCACCCAGGCCTGGAACGACTCCCTGGTCGGGGCGACGCGGGACGAACGGCTGCCCGCCGTGCACCGGATGATCGAGGACGAGAAGGACCTGCGGCGCCAGTTCGGGATCTACGCGGCCCAGCCGCCGAGCGTCTGGACCGACAAGGTGATCTTCCCGCCCGGTTACCGGCCCGCGTACGCCCCGGTGTTCCGCGGCGTCGCGGTGGCGGCGGACTGACCGTCCCCGCCGTCCGAGGACGGCGGCCCGGGCGGGTTCCGACGACCCGCCCGGGCACGGCGGACTTCTCGAGGAGAGGGAGCGCGATGGTGCGTGACAGGAGAGCGTCGTCGAGGGTGCCGGCGGTGCTGGTCGCCGTGGTGGCGCTGCTCGTCGCGGCGTGCGGCGGGAGCGGGGGCGGGACGGGCTCGGGGCAGGCCACGGAGGCCGACCCGAACGCGACGCTGCGCTTCGCCTGGTCCCAGGCGGTGTCCACCTTCGACCCGCACAAGTCCGGCAACCCCTGGGACAACGTCGTCTACCAGCTGCCGTACGACCACTTGATCCGGGCGGACACGTTCGGCGAGCTCAAGCCGCAGCTCGCGACGAAGTGGGAGTTCGTCGACGACGGGAAGGCGTTGGTGCTCGACCTCAGGGACGACGTCACGTTCGTCGACGGCACCCGGTTCGACGCGAGCGCCGCGAAGGCGAACCTGGACCGGGCGCGCTTCATGGAGACCAGCGCGGTGAAGGGCCTCATCCGGGCGATCCGGGACGTGCAGGTCGTCTCGCCCACCCGGATCCGGATCAACCTCGACGGGCCGGGCGGCAACCTGCCGAACTTCTTCTCCAGCTCGGCCGGCGTGATGATCAGCCCGGCGGCGTTCGACAACCCGGACCTGGACCAGAAGCCCGTCGGCTCGGGGATGGCGTCGCTCGTCGAGTACGTCCCGAACCAGGTCGTGCGCTTCGAGCGGAACCCGAACTACTGGGACAAGGAGGCGGCCAGGGCCGCCAGGTACGAGATCTACGTGCAGCCGCAGGCCACCACCCGGATGAACATGCTGATCGGCGGCCAGGCGGACATCGCCAATCTCGAGGCCTCGCAGGCCGACCAGGCCAAGGCGGCCGGGCTGAACGCCGAACCCTCGGCCAGCACGGCGATCCTCAACTTCTTCATGAACCCGGGCAAGGCGCCGTTCGACAGGCTCGAGGCCCGGGAGGCGCTGGAGCACGCCATCGACCGCACGGCGATCGTCGACGGCGTGTTCTTCGGCTACGGGACCCCCGTCGCCCAGTTCCTGCCGCCGGACCACTGGGGCTACGACCCCGCCGTCACGCCGGACGCCCCGGGCTACAACCACGACCCCGCGCGCGCGAAACAGCTGCTCGCCGAGGCCGGGTACCCGAACGGCGTCGACATCGAGTTCCTGATCCCGGGCATCGACAGCCACCGGTCGGCGGCCGAGGCCCTGATCCCGATGCTCGAGGCGGGCGGGTTCCGGGTGAAGCCCCGGGTCATCGACGCCGCGACCACGGCGGACACCTTCTTCGCCCGCGAGGAGGGCAACGCCCTGATCGGCATGGGCTCGCCCGTCGGCGACCCGACGACGGCCTACCTCCCGGAGCTGCCGGACCAGTTCTACAACCCGTGGAACGTGAGCACGCCGCAGTTCGTCACGGCTTACGGTGCCGCGCTCCTCGGGACCGACCCGCAGTCCCGCGCGCCGGCCGTACGGCAGATGGTCGAGAGCGAGAAGGGCATCCGGAAGCGGGTGCCGATCCACCAGCACACCCCGCCCATGGCCTACACCAGCGCCGTGGTCCTGCCGACCGAGGGCTACCGGGTGAACTTCATGTTCAGCCTGCGCGGGGTCGGGGTGGGAGTGGGGGCCTGACCGTCCGGCCGGTCGCCGCGCCTCACGCGGCGGCCAGCCGGAACACGGGCACGGCCTCCGAGTCGCCGTCAGCCCGCTCGTAGTCCAGCCGCACGCGGGCAGCGGTCGTGACCTCGTGCGGCTGCGCGCCGACCACGCACGACCACCACCACGGGCCCTCGTCCAGCTCGACGATCACCAGCGGCCGGGTCGAGCCGTCCCGGCGGTGCGCCACGGCGTGGCTCACGACCGTCCCGCCCCCGCTCTCGGTCATCCCGAGCCCGACGATCGCCGGCGTGCGCCCCCGGGGCATCGTCCGGGGCGTCACGGCCTCACCCACCGCGCACCTGTCGAGAACGGCACGTCGCGGTCCACTTCGTACTCCTTGGGCAGGCCGAGGATCCGCTCGGCGATGATGTTGCGCTGGATCTGGTCGGTGCCGCCGCCGATCGAGGTGAAGTAGGCGTTGAGCGCCAGGAAGGTCGCCTCGTCCCCGATCGGCTCCTCCGGGCCCTCCAGCATGGACCGCGGCCCGGCCAGTGCGGTGCGCACGCGGGCGCTCTCGTGGAGGATCCGCGACATCGCGAGCTTGCCCAGCGACATCACCGACGACGAGGAGCCCTGCTCGAGCTCGGCCTTGGCGCGCAGCGCGTTCCACTCGTTCACCTTCCGCAGCGCGGCCACCCGGGCGAGGTCCTGGCGCACCACGGGATCGCCGAGCCGGCCGGTCTCGGCCGCCAGCCCGACCAGCTCGTCGCCCATCGCGGCCATGCCCGTGGCCGAGCGGCCCGCGCGAGCGCGGTCGCCCATCACCGACCGCTCGTAGGCCAGCGCGGTCTGCAGGACGCGCCAGCCCTCGCCGAGCCCGCCGAGCCGGTGCTCGTCCGGCACCCGGGCGCCGGTCAGGAAGACCTCGTTGAACTCCGCCTCCCCGGTGATCTGCCGCAGCGGCCGCACCTCGACGCCGGGCTGCCGCATCGGGAACAGGAAGAAGGACAGGCCGCGGTGCTTCGGGACGGACCAGTCGGTGCGGCAGAGCAACAAGCCGTGGTCCGCGGTGCGGGCCGAGGAGGTCCACACCTTCTGCCCGTCGACGACCCAGTCCTCGGCGTCGGCCACCGCACGGGTGCGGACGGCGGCGAGGTCCGATCCCGCGCCGGGCTCGCTGTAGAGCAGGCACATCGCCACCTCGCCCCGCAGCATCGGGCCGACGAACCGCTCCTTGAGCGCGTCCGAGCCGAAGGTCAGGACGGTGGCGGCGTACAGGTTGTGCCGGTCCTGGCCGGATCCCGGCGCCCCCACGCGCCGGAACTCCTCCTCCACGACGTGGCCCTCGTCGTCGGACAGGCCGCGGCCGAACCAGCGCCGCGGCCAGCGTGGCGCCGCCCACCCCGCCTCGACGACGGCGGCGACGAACTCCTTCCGCGGGCGCGCCGGGTCCCATTCGGCGGCGAGCCAGGCCGCCACCTCCTCGCGCACGCTCATGCCACCGCTCCGCTCCGCTGCAGGTACCGCTCCCGGTGGTAGGCGGCGTCCCCCAGCAGCTGGGCGCTCGTCCGGGCCCGCCGCAGGTAGAGGTGCGCCGCGTGCTCCCAGGTGAAGCCGACGCCGCCGTGGATCTGGATGGAGTCCGCCGCGATCCGGACGAAGGCGTCGGAGCAGTAGGCGTGCACGAGGCTCGCCAGCGCCGGCAGGTCCGGGTCGCCCTCGTCGGCCGAGGCCGCCGCCCAGCGCGCCGCGGAGATCGCCGACTCGGACTCCAGCAGCAGGTCCGCGAGCAGGTGCTTGATCGCCTGGAAGCCGCCGATGGGGCGGCCGAACTGGACGCGCTGCTTGGCGTAGGCGACCGTCCGCTCCAGCGCGAAGGCGGCGGCACCGGCCTGTTCGGCGGCGAGCGCGACGGCGGCGAGGTCGAGCGTGCGGCCCAGCACCGGACCCGCCGCGCCCTCCGGCCCGATCCGCTCGGCGGGGGTGGCCGCGAAGGTGACCCGGGCCTGCCGGCGGGTGCGGTCGACCGTCCGCAGCGGGGTGCGGACGAGGCCCGGGGCGTCCCGGGCCACCGCGAACAGGGTGGGCCCGGCCGGGGTGCGGGCGGGGACGAGCAGCAGGTCGGCCGCGTGCCCGTCCACGACGTACGGTTCCTCCCCCGTCAGCCGCCAGCCCTCGGCG